>JAJRAE010000088.1 GCA_028682985.1 Methanobacterium sp. | reverse complement strand
TGGTGGCTATGTTTCCCTGCACTCCATATTGGTTCTTTAAAGATTCACTTAAAAGATAAATATCTTTTCCTGTATCCATATTCATATAAAGGGAATTTAAAGGCATTAAAATGAATGAAATGCTGAAAAGGGTTAAAATAAAAATTTTAGATACATTTTTATTTCTGCCTCCCATAGGTATGTTTTTAAACAGTATAGTGGTGAGAAGCCCTCCCAATAATATAAGGAGGATATATACTGGCCACAGGTACCTTTCCTCTACTAAAACTGGAAAATATCCTCCGGTATATATAAGTACTGTTATCAGGGTGAACAATGCGATTCTTCTATTACTTTTACTGGTATATTGTTTAAAAGGAGGTATAAAGATCAGTAAAGTACTTAAAATAATTAATAGAGAAATGCAGGAGAAGAACTGATATATAGATATGGTTTGAATCAGATTATTCCAGATAAGACTCATTTGATAACTGAAGTTGCTCCAGGAGTCAAACGGACTCCAATTTTTAAGGGCTTTCTCCTGGTTTATTTCACCGGGCGCGGAGAGGCCCTGGGAAAACTGGGGAAACCCATTTGAACCAGGACCCACCAGGGCGTGGTTGTATTCTCCCGAAGTTCCGAAGGTTAATTTACCTTCTTTAGAGCTGATTAAACCTATCCAAACCCCGCTTAACAATAAAAAAACAAGGAGTCCCACTAACATGTTCCTTGTGATCTTAAATCGAGGATAATCATTCCGGTAACGGTAATGTAATACATTTAAAATCAGGAATTGAGCTATGAAGAAAGGGAAAATGAAACTTTTAGCAAAAAATGCCATAGCCCCCAATAATCCGCACAACATACCATATAATAATCTATCAGGATATTTAGAATTAAATATGATGGAAAAATAATAAACCAGTAAACATACTACCAGCAGGTCAGGAGTAATCACACTTAAAGAGAAATAAATAAGTACCGGGACCATCAAGAAGAGAATAGTGGCCCGCATCATCTTATCCATCTCAAAACTATTGGAAAGCTGCCTGATGCCGATAAGTGTTATAAATCCAATTATCAGGGAAAGTATTTTAGATGAATAAAGAGAATAAGCCGGGGCCTGATTAAAATAAAGAAATGGAACCAGAAGCCATGAAAATAGAGGACCCCAATAGGCATCTATTGCCCCATAAATATCGCCGTCCACATATTTTAAAGCTGTCTGAATGTAACCCACACCATCAGGGTTAATTTGGTACTGATAATAGCCCAAAAGAACAAATCCCATTACCAGATAAATAAACAGTGCTAGTAAAAGTGTTTTATCAGTAATACTGAAGTTTCTCATTTTGTATCCTGAAAATTTGTATATTTATTTTTTAAAAATTAACATAAGCTTGTTTTATGGAAACACTGTTAATTCCCTTCGTGGTAATCTTCCTCTGCATTAACAGACCAGATATTATCCTTACTGGATACCTGATTTATTATATTATCTACCGCAGTCATTGCGGTTAGCATAGAGTGGTCCATATTGTTATAGCGGTGCATTCCATTTCTACCAATTAAAAAGAGGTTCTCGATTTCATCGGTGAAATTTCGTATCACAGCAAAGTTCTGGTAACTTCCAAAGTAGGCAGGATAGGTTTTGGGCATTCTCACTACAAAACTTTCAATTACATCACTTTTATCAGCCAGGTTTATCTGGGAGAGCTCTTCTATGGCGAATGACGTGAATTCCTGATCGTTCATATTCCATAACTCATCACCTTCATTTACGAAATATTCAAGACCAATCAGGATCTTTTCTGGATCACGGCTCATATAAGGACTCCAATTGTTGAATATCTGGATTCGTCCCATTTTAACATCCCTTTCCTGTACATATATCCAGTTATCTGGGATCAGTCCATGTAAGGTTTTAATCTTGGAGTTATTCTTAATTTTTAATTCATTTAAAAGGATTCCTACTGTGATAAAATCCCGGTAAACAAGTCCGCCGGCTATCTCTCTAACATCCACCGGTACTTCTGTTATTGAATCTATGAGGTCCTTAACTGGCATGGTGGAGAAGACGTAATCTGCATGGTAAGTTTTATGCTTACCATCCTTGTCTATAACTTTTACTGCTTTGATCTTTTCTTTTTCCTTTATTAGCCCAACAACCTTATTTTCCAGATGTATTTCACCACCGCCCGCCATTACTTGGTGGGCTACTTCTTCCCACAACTGCCCTGGACCGTATTTGGGATACATGAACTGTTCAATCAGGCTGGTTTCCACTTTTTTATCTATCCTTTTTTTATCCGGGGTGACAATATTCCTAATTGAATGAAGCACCGCTTTTTTAATGGATAACCCCTTAATCCTCTGTGCTCCCCAGTCTGCCTTGATTTCACTGCATGGAACACCCCAAACCTTCTCAGTGTAGTCTTTAAAGAAGGTCTGATACAGTTCATTGCCAAATCTGTTTATAAAAAATTCCTCCAGTGATTTTTCTTCCTTTACTGGTTTTATAACAGTTTTAAGGTAACTCAGACCTATCTTAATGGTTCTTATCAGGCCTAAATTCGACAGTGTTCTTTGGTTAAGAGATATGGGATAATCAAAGAATTTTCGTAGGAAGAGTATTCTGGATACCCTGCTTCTGTTAAGCATAACTTCATCTGTCATTTCAGGGTCAGGAGCAGGTTTTATCTGGATTTCTTGTTCACCAATCTTTTTAATGTTGGAATTCCGGGATAGGGGTACCTGTCGGTTCAATAAAATATCATCAATAGCAGGAGCCCCCTGAAGGGGCAGTATATTCATCCACCAGTCCATAATTGTCTCTGATTTTGAAAAGAACCGGTGCCCACCAATATCAATACGGTTGCCGTTCTGGTTAACTGTTTTGGAAATTCCGCCAATTTCATTAGAAGCTTCAAATACAACTGGCTTTATACTGGTTTTATCCAGAAGTTCGTATGCTGCTGTGAGTCCCGCTGGGCCCGCTCCTATGATCACTGCTGTTTTTTTATCTTCCATGTATAGACCTAGTTAAATAAAGTTATTTTTCTGGCGAAGAAATTCCAGAACAGTATTATTATAGCTGCAAGTATCTTGGAAACCAGGTAGAATAGGTTTAGCTCATCTGTGAAAAACCAGATAAAAATCTCGTTGAGTCCTAACCCAATTATGCCTATCAGGGCGAAGACACTGAATTCAATGGTTTTGCTATTCAATTTTCTTTTATTAAATACCCAGCTTATGCTCATAAAGTAATTTACCACCAAACCTAATATAAATGCCGCTGCAGCTGAGTAAAGATAATAAATACCGAAAAAATCTGTGAGAACATATAACGAGGTGAAATCAACTATAAAAGCCACTCCCCCTACAAATATATATCTGAAAAACTGGATTTCAGTTTTATCTGTATTTCTAGTTATCACTTTTTGAAAAGTTTCCTTCAAAGTACAGCCTCTGTTAAATTATAAATTTGACCAAGATAATTATTAAATTCGCTCTTTAATATAATAAATTTTAAGATCCTTAAATTTTCCGCCTGTTATTTCCTTATATCTGGATAAAACATTGGGATTATAATTTGAATCCCCCCAATAAAGATAATAATCAATATTATAATCATGAAGATCTTTTTCCAATATAGAATCCTCTACTGTACCCCAATTCTTTAAGGAAGTACCATAATACTGTGCTCCCGAAAGATAACAAACAAATAAAGATGCCATATATCCATCATTGGAAGCTACATTGCCTTTTAGATGATACTGATTATTTATTTGATTTGCCAGTTCATAAGTTCCCTTACCACTATCTGTATTACTAATAAGGGATGTAACTGGCACTATTAAAATTGAAACACTAAATACTAATAATAAAATAGATTTTATCTCCAAATTACAGAAATTCTTATTAAAAAGCACCTGCATAAGATAAAACCCCATTAAAATTAATAAAAAATATATCAAATAATAATAACGGAACTCCACGAATATCAATACATAAAAAGTAATGAAAATCAACACTGTCAAAAATGGAAATAATAAATTAATAAAATATTTTTTGGAAAACAAATTTTTAAAATTGATTAAAAACAATAGAATATAAAAAACCAATATCATTAGGCTTAGATAAGAAAATTCAATTAAATATGTCATAGTTTTAATAATATTATCCTTAATAACATTGATTTCATATTTAAAAGAATTCAATGATTCCAGAGGACTCCAGGAATTGATTTTAAGATAGGAAGGGTCTTCCCAGGCACTACTGGCCTTTTCATTAGATGGTTCTATGAAACCGTGCCATATTGGGCTGCCCTGTTTTTCTTGTACCGGGCCTATTTCATTCAAATTATATTTTCCCGAATTACCGAAGGTTGGATAACCATACTTTTCGCTTATAATTCCGGCCCATGTTCCAGAGATTAAAAAAAACACAGTCAGACCCAAAAAGAGATTTTTAATAACCATTCTTTTTTGTTTGAAATCTTTAAAATAATATAATAGATTAAATAATATAAAAGTCACCAAAAAAAAGGGTAAAGCAAAACTCTTGGTTAAATATGCCAGTGAACCT
>JAJRAE010000039.1 GCA_028682985.1 Methanobacterium sp. | reverse complement strand
TGGCGCAGCTACTACTCCTTCAGTCATGATTGCCAGAGCGGTTCTGATGGCCTGATCTGCTTTTGATTCTTTAATTTCGATGCTGTCTTCTTTTCCTTCGACATTTGGTCTGGTAATTTCCCTGGTGATTCGGAATGCCACCTCTTCTCGGGATATGCCCTCATTTTCCAGCTCTTTTATTCTCCGGGCAATTCCTTCTGGACCGACCAGCCCCTCCACCCGCTCAGCCAGGTCTTTGGCCAGAGGTATTTCTGGTTCAGTTTCTATGTCTAAGCCCTTTAATCTGGCTTCTTTTGCAATATCGTATAATTTCTGAGTTTCAGATTCTAAATTATCAAAATATCCCATAAGTTTTCCTCATAAACCATGATTCCATTTTTATTAAGATTATTCAAGTAATGATGAAGTTATAATTATAATATTGTAAATTTCAGACTTAAAACGATCCATTCTAAAATTTAATTCAAAGTATAAATAGAGCAATAACCATAATTTAAACAATTATTCCTATTTACTATCAAACTAATTAAGGTGATTATTTATGGCAAAGAAAGATAAGAGGGTGCTTCCTCCCAGTGGTGCTGGACTTGTCCGGTACTTTGAAGAGGAAACAAGAGGCCCCAAGATATCACCCACCCAGGTAGTGGTGATGACCATTATACTGGCAGTGTTATGTATAGCACTACGCTTCTCTTTTACCTAACACAAATTTATTAAGAAAAATAATCTATTTTGATATTTTAGAGGTTTTTAAATGGCTATCCATCCTATAGAGTTTAGATATGGCACAGAAGAAATGAGAAAAGTATGGGACAACCAGAATAAGCTTCAAAAAATGCTGGAAATAGAGGCAGCCCTGGCTGAAGCAGAGGCAGCCCTGGGCATAATCCCTGAAGAAGCTGCCGTTGAAATAAAATCCAAGGCAAGCATAAAATTTGTCACACCGGAAAGGGTGGCTGAAATTGAGAGAGAGACCAACCATGATATTGCCTCCATTGTTAAAGCCCTAGCTGAGGTTTGTGAAGGAGACGCTGGTGAATATGTGCATTTCGGAGCTACATCAAACGATATAATAGACTCGTCCCAGTCACTGCTTTTCAAGGAATCCATAGCCATTTTAAAGACTAAAATGGTTAAACTCACTAAAAAACTTTTACTTCTTGCCCAGGAACATATTAAACATGTATGCATTGGTAGAACCCATGGACAGCATGCTTTACCCACGACTTATGGTATGAAATTTGCACTTTGGGCTGATGAGCTGCACCGGCAGATTGAAAGACTTAATGAGGTAGAGGGTCGACTCTGTGTGGGTATGATGACCGGTGCGGTGGGAACTACCGCTGCACTGGGTATTGATGGACTGGCGGTTCATCATAAATTCTCAGATATACTGGATCTTAAACCGGTCTTAATTTCTAATCAGGTTGTTCAGAGGGATAACCATGCGGAATTCATCATGCATCTGGCTAATATCGCTAGCACGCTTGATAAGATGGCTTTAGAGGTTCGAAACCTTCAGCGGACAGAAATAAAGGAGATAGGAGAGAGTTTCGACCCGGCTAAGCAGGTGGGAAGTAGTACAATGCCACATAAAATGAACCCCATCACCGCCGAAAGGATATGTGGAATATCCCGCGTGATCAGATCACATACCATCCCTGCACTGGAGAATAATCCTTTATGGCATGAGAGGGATCTTACCAATTCATCCTGTGAACGGATAATATTCCCAGAATCCTGCCTGTTAACAGACTATATCCTGGTTCTTTCACTGAAACTTTTTGATAATCTGGTGTTCTTTGATGAAAATATTGAACGCAACCTCAACATAACCCATGGATTGATAATGGCGGAAAGGGTGATGGCTGAGCTCACTCGTCGGGGTGCTGGAAGGCAGACAGCCTATGCACTGGTTAGGAAATGTTCAGTGGACGCTAATCAAAAAGGAATAAGTCTTCAAGAGCTTATCTCTGCAGATGAAGAAATCGCTAAATATCTTTCTTCAGATGATATAGGTGAGATAATGGACCCTCATACCTATCTGGGCTCTGCAGTAGATATTGTGGAGAATGTTATATCTGAATCTGAGAATTGGTTTGAATAATTAAAGACTATAAATATTCCTTTTTTATTAATAAATTCTTTATTTTTTATTTATTTTCCATTGCTACTTTTATTTCATCTTAATTGATAAAAGAAAAATTAATATATTTGTAAAGACATAAAAATATATATTAATCAAGATAAAAGGAGGTGAAAAAATGGTCGATGTCAAAGAAATAAAAGCAGTTAAACTGGCACCATTCACTTTGATGGCTTCTTCAATAAGTGCAATACTGGCATTTATCGGAGCTATATTATATTTAATACTATTCAGTATCGTAGGTGCTTTTCTACCTAATTTTGGAGCAGCTTTAGCCTTACTAGGTGTAGCATTAGTAATAATTCTACCGATAGCAGCATTCTTCATAGGTATTACAACAAATTTCTTCAGCGCATTTCTTTACAACAGCCTGGTACCCAGATTGGGTGGTATTAAACTCGGACTTGAAGGTAGCGACGTCACTGAAGTACCAGTAGTTTCCTTCGCATTAATATTAGCTGTTATACAAGCTATATGGGCTTTCATAGTAGGATTAGTTTTAGCAGCAGCACTAGTACCTTTCACAACATTCCTTAGCAGCGCTATACCACTGTTTTCAGAGGCAATAGTCAACGCAACAAATGCAAGCGGAGCAGCCGCGCCAACAGGGGCGGTAGTGGGAGCTGCTGGTGTGTTCGGGGCATTAGTATTAATTATTGGATTGCCGATAATGGTGTTTATAGTAGGTTTCATTGGCAATGCTCTAGCAGCGTTATTCTACAATTTCATAGCCATTAGAGCATCTAAAATTAAACTAGAATTTGTAGCAGTTAAAGAAACACTATTTGAACTCAAAACCATACCACCAATTCCCGCAGCATTAGCTATAGCAGTAGTATTCACCATATTTGGATTAATTCAAGGAATAATTGATCTGATACGATTCAGTGCAATGGGAGATGCTTTAACAGGACTTGGATCTCTAATAGGGAACATAATCATGAATTTCATAGCGTATTTCATCATAACAGCAATAGCAGCGTTCTTGTACAACTTCTTGGTGCCCAGAATCGGTGGAATCAAACTAGATCTTGAATAAAAAATTTTTTCCCCTACTTTTTTTTTAATTTTTAAATTACCATAATCTATTTTTAAAATTCGAGATAAAGCATAATTATGGAAAAAATAATCAAATGCAGAAGAATTTCTAAAGGCCGGGCCCAGGGCCCCGTCTTAATAACCAGGGATTCTCTGAGTTTTCTGGGTGGGGTTAACCCGGAAAGTGGTATAATAACCGATCCTAATCATGAATTATATGGACAGGAGATAACAGGGAAAATTCTGGTTATACCCTCGGGAAAGGGCTCCACTGTGGGCTCTTACATCATATACCAGATGTTTAAGTATAAAACCGCCCCACTGGGGTTGATTGCACTGGAAGCTGAACCCATAATTGCTACCGGAGCCATAATGGCCGGCATACCAATGGTGGACCAGCCCCAAGAACCGTTATATGATCTACTAAAAAATGGTGATATGGTGGATCTGGATGCTGATAATGGATTG
>JAJRAE010000067.1 GCA_028682985.1 Methanobacterium sp. | reverse complement strand
CATTGGCATTAGCACCCATTTGGTGAATTTGTTAAGGTCACCCACCATCTGAATGGCTATGTCAATGTTTCTCTGTTTGGATAAGGTGTGAGTTAAACCCAGACCGAAGAATAGTGCTCCGAATTGGGTGTTTTTCATTGCTTCGGTTAATTCGTAAATATCTTCTTTTGGTATTCCGGATATAACATCCTGCTGTAGTTCCTTTCCTTTTAAAACAGCCCTTATGGCGTTGTAAAATCCGTAATCTCCGTTTTGTTCAAATCCAACCCATATGTCTGACATTTTCGCGGTGTCACTGTATCTGGGGTCCATGGTAACCAGGGTTCTGTCGAATCTTCCTCTCTGTCGGAAGTATCCTCGTGGGAATGTTGTGTATCGGGATAAATGTCTGGGGTGTGAGTTTTGAGGGTTACTACCTGTATATAATACCATGTCTGCCCTGTTTTTAACTTCTCCCAGGGTCATTACTGGGTATCCAACGTTTTGAACTGCCTGAAGTGATGGTCCGTGACAGATTGTTGCCTGGTTATCCAGTACTGCTCCAACCTCTTCACCGAGTGTTATACCTTTTTTCATGGTTTCTATGGAAGTTTCACTCCAACCATAGAATACAGGTCTTACAGCACCGGCTATGAGTTCAGCTGCTTTATCTAAAGCGGTGTCCCAGTCTGTTTCGGCGAGTTCACCATCTTCTCCTCTTACCATAGGGACTAAGAGTCTCTGGTCTTCGTCTTCAATGATTTTACTGGCACCTAGTCGGCAGGCGTGTCTAACTCCTACTACATGGTTATCTTTAATTAAGTAGTCTAAATCGTCGCAGTTGCACCCGCAAAATGCACAGGTACAGTTTTCTACCATATGATCATAGTCGGTTATAGGCTCTTCGTATGCCATTATTATGCCTCCTATACTTTCTTTTTGTAAACAGGCATCTCACCGAGTGAAACCATTCCGGGGATGCTCTCTTCATCTGCATATTTTTTATAGACTGCCCTCATGAGGTCAGCCATTAATAATACTTCTTCGTCGGATTTTTCCACTGTGCTCATGATGCCTTTATAGGTTGGGTCACAGCAGCAGTATGTTTCATGGCTGGTGATTACGTTGGCCCATGGGCCCTTGGGAATGAATATGGTTCCTTCATGAGGTGCATCTCGGGAGTGTGCAGCATATACTACTACTTCTCCCCAATCTGTGATCACTTTAACACTTTCCCAATTGGCCACTCCTATTTTAGCCATGTCTTTGGGATCCATGTAGGCTACACCTGCTACTTTTCGATATTCATCTTTAAGGGTGGATCCTCTTTTTTTACAGGCTCCCTGATAGATATCTGAACCTGTATTTAGCATTACTACTAATTTATCACGTTCTGTAGCAGTTGGTTCTTCTAATTTTACTACCTTTGGAACGCTGGGTTTTTCCACATAAGTCATTTTTAGCTCACTCCAGATAAATGGCATCCGTAGGACAGAATAAAGGACATGTCCCACATTTTGTGCATTTACTTTCATTAAATAGTTTTATTACACCGTTTTCTACCATCATGATGACATCTTCGGTTTTAGGACCGTGCCCACCGTATACTTCGGGACTGATAGATGCATTTACTGGACAGGCAACCACGCAGTTACCGCATCCTAAGCAGAGATCTTGGTCAACTTTTAATTCCATGTTATCACCACATTAAGTTTTTAATGATTCTAATTGTTTTTTCCATGATTTTGATTTGGTAGGTGTGAAATCGACATCGGTTCGTTTAACGCCTATTGCTTCTACTGGGCATACGTTTTCACATGCTCCACAGTATATGCAGAAGGTTTCGTCTTTTTTGAGTTTTTCTACGATTTCTCCGGGTTTGGTTGATTCTGGGAATGATAACACGTTGCATGGGCATATATCAACACATGCACCACATGCTTCACATTTTTCTAAATCAATGTCTAATTCCCCTTCAAAGGCTTTTTTAACTTTCGCTGCATCTACGGGGCATATTTCCTCGCACCATCCACAGTTTACACAGGCGTCTTCATCTATAAAGGATGACCCTTTGATTTCACTGTCTTCAGGTTTCAGGTCATACTCACCATAGGAGCAAGATCTGCAGACAGCTTTAATAGCATCCACTGGGCATGCTTTCTTACATATCAGGCAGTAAACACATTTATCCTTGTTTACACTGATGTCAGAAGATACTGTTGGATCTGAGGAAGTTGGTTCATGATGTTCCATTTCTATGGCATCTGCTGGGCACATCTCCTCACAGACACCGCAGTTAATACAGGTATCTTTGTCGATTTCTATTTCACCGGTAACCAGTTTAGATCTATCTGGCAATACCCTGGCGATAGTTATAGCTTCTCTGGGGCAAGCTGTTTCACATGCTTTACAGAAAATACATTCTTCATCACTGATTTCTGCAGTTTTAATTAGTTTAGGATATTCTTCCATATCTTTGATGGATTTTTCATCTAATTTAAGTTCTAAAGCATCTACTGGACATGCTGAACTGCACATTCCACAAAGAACACATTTTTCTTCATCAACTGATATTTTTGATTCATCAACACCGGTTCTTTCGATAGCTCCAATATCGCCTAGTTCAATGGCTTCTACTGGGCAAATTTTTTCACAGATACCGCAGCCAATGCATTGTTCATCTTTGAAGGACAGTTCACGTTTTTCTTCTGGAGAAATACGTAGTACACAAATGTCCTTATCTTTGACTTCTTTGGTATTAGCAACCATTATTTACCTCCAAAAATTTTTATTGAGTTTGTGGGACATACATCCCTACACATGAGACACCCATTGCACCAATTTGAATCAATGTGTGCTTTGAGATCATCTAACACAATGGCATTCATAAGACAGGTGTCAGCACAGAGCCCACATCCAATGCAAGATTCTTCAATTTCTGCCTGAAATTCCTTCTTTGAGCAGGTTTTAACTATTATCCGTGTTTTCTCGCTGTTGTCCAGGAGGGCGTAGGTTAATGTCAGGAAATCCTTGGGACAGAATTTGGTAATTATCTCTGCTACTTCAATGGAATTCCAGGATAGATTTCGACCGTTTAAGTAATGTGAAACGGTTGATCTGTCCATTTCGAGTATTTCTGCAACTTCTTTTTGACTGAGCCCATCTCTTATGAGCTCCACTGCCGTCAAATACTTTAATCCTGAGACTATGTGTTTTGGCATTTGGACACCATGTGTGTTGATTACACTTACATTAATCTTTAATATATATATTTCTAATAAACACATGCCGAAAAGCATATATACTTGATTGTAGTTTCCACACTTCGTTTTGATATTCCCTTAAATACCTTTTAAATAAAAATACAAATTAACATAAACACATATAACTTCTTATATAAATTAAATCATTAATTTTTACAAAATTTCAAACCAAGGAGGAAACCTCTATGAAAATATTAGGAATAGCCGGGACTCAGAACACCGGGAAAACCACCTTAATCACCTTAATTGTAAAAGAACTTGTAAATAGAGGTTACAAAGTAGGAACCATCAAACATACTCACCATGATTTTGACCTGGAAGGCAAAGACACCTGGAAACACAGAGAAGCTGGCGCGGAAATTGTAGTAGGATCAGGAGAGAGGACTTTCATAATTATAAATGAAAAAATGGAATTGGACAAAATAATCAAAAAAATAACATTCTTAAAGGACCCGGACTACCTGATCATAGAAGGATTCAAATTTGCTAAGTACCCCAAGATATCCACCACCACAGCAAAAGACGAATACACCATAACCAACGTAGATGTATTTAACCTTAAACCGGACGAAATCACTTCCTTAGTAGATTTGGTTGAAAAGAGAACTTATGGATTAATTTCAAATACAGACTGCGGATACTGCGGCTACGAAAGCTGCCAAGACATGGCCCAGGCCATAGTTAAAGGTGAAAAATCCGAAGAAATATGTAAAATGAAAAAATTCCAGGAAGTAGAATTATTTATTGAAGATAAAAACATCCCATTAAATCCCTTCGTCCAGGACATACTAAAAAAGGGTATAATTGGAATGTTAAGCACCCTTAAAACTGAAGAGCAAAACATTCAGGGAAAGGTGGAGTTGTTAATCAGAAATGGACCAGAATAAAATCCAACCACAGACTGATACATACCAAAGGCCTGTTCTATCCCTTCGGATATCCATAACCAACCGCTGCAACATCAACTGTTTTTACTGCCATCATGATGGCATTATCCCCCAGGAATATGAGATGGAAACTTCTGAAATAGAAAGAATAGCCAGAGTAGCAAGGAATCTGGGAATAAATAAAATAAGACTATCCGGCGGTGAACCCCTGATTCGAACAGATATCATTGATATTGTAAGCAGAATATCCGCTTTGAATTTTCAGGATGTATCATTAACCACCAACGGTACTCTACTAGAAGATTACTCCCAGAAGCTAAAGGATGCTGGACTTGACCGGGTAAATGTAAGCTTTGACACCTTGAACCCTAATACCTATAAATTCATAACCAAGAGCAACTACCTGGAAAAGGTTAAAAGAGGGATCAAAAAAGCAGTTGAAGTGGGTTTATACCCCGTGAAGGTGAACATGGTGGTTATGAGAGGCCTAAACCATGAAGAAGTTTGGGATATGTTCCAGTTCTGCAAGGAAACCGGAGCCATCCTTCAGATCATAGAACTACTCAAGACAGAGAGCTGTCCAGACACCGATTTCTTTGATGACTACCACTACGATATAGGAATTATTGAAGACCAGCTACAAAAGCAGGCCACAAAAGTCAAAACCCGCCCCTTTATGCAGGATCGTAAGAAATACTTCCTTCAAGACGGGGAAATAGAAGTAGTCAGACCCATGGACAACACAGAATTCTGTAAAAACTGCACCCGCCTCAGAATAACACCGGAAGGCAAATTAAAACCCTGCCTTCTAAGAAATGATAATCTTGTTGATTTAATTGAACCTATCCGGGAAGGATACTCCGATGAAGAACTGGAGAAATTGTTCTTAGAAGCTATTGCCAGTAGAGAACCCTATTATGGGCAGTGCTGATAGAAAAAATATTTATAATTAAATTTTTTTTTTATGACCTTTATTTTTTAGATTCCTTGATTTCTAATCTATACTTTATTTACCTTCAGCTATTTTTTCAATCCTAACTGCACAGTACTTGAACTCCGGGGTTTTAGTTATGGGGTCACAGGCAGAACTGGTTATTAGATTAGTTTTAGTAT
>JAJRAE010000174.1 GCA_028682985.1 Methanobacterium sp. | reverse complement strand
GTGGAGGCAGGTATGCCATCAGCCATGTTAAGCCTGGTGCTGGCCATCACCTATAATCTGGATATTAAATTAACTGCAGCATGCATCTTCTTAAGCACATCTTTAAGTATGCTTTCCCTCACCCTGTTGATTCTGTTGGTATAAATGGATGATACCTTAAAAATTTCTTTAATAAAGTTTTTATATCGCTATTACCATCTTAAAATATAGTTCCTATAGATCAACAATCCTATTAAAAAATAGTTCCCTGGTGATTATTATAATGAATAAATTATTCCTTACCTTCATATTCATCTTCGCTTTTCTTTTAGTGATTTTCTCAGGATATTACTACAGCCAATCTGCCAACACCCCCCAAGACATCACTGTGGCCTATTTATCAAGTGATCATGAAGCAGCGTTCATGGTTGCCCAGGCCCAGGACACCTATAAAAAGGCTGGTTTGAATGTGAAAAGTGTGCAGATGTCCACTGGTTCAGATATTGTATCAGCAGCCGCTAGCGGTGATATAGATGTAGGATATGTGGGCATAGCCCCCGCACTTCAGGGTATTAGTAACGGAGTTCCCATTAAAATTGTAGGGGCTGTGAACCTGGATGGCAGCGGTATTGTGGTTGGGGAGGATTCAAATATAACCTCTATTCCTGATCTTAAAGGTAAGAAGGTGGCCTCTCCTGGAGTAAGTTCTATACAGCAGGTTTTACTGCTTTATGAATTACAGAAATATAACATGACAGCCAAGGACCTGGACATTCTTTCAGTGAATATTTTTATAATACCCAACACCCTGGCTGCGCATAAGGTGGATGCTTACATTGCCTATGAGCCATATGTTTCACTATCACCATATAGGAGTATTGGTAAAGTTTTAATGTACTCCAACGATATAATACCAGGACATCCCTGCTGTGTTATAATAGCCAGACAGGACTATATAAACCAGAATCCTCAGGAACTGCAAAAATTTCTGGATATACATAAAAACACCACTGAATATATTAATAGTCATCGAAATGAAACCGCCTACCTCATAAGTAAGGAGATGACCACAAATCCCAGTTTAGAAGAAATAGCACTGACTCATGTGGTCTTTGTATCTCAACTGGATAATGAGTTCCAGGCTAAGGTAATGGACTTCATTAAAATTGAACAGGAACTGGGATTTTTGAAAAAAAATCTTACACCTGAGCAGATCTTCGACACCCGATTTCTAGGCGGATAATAAAATAAAGGTTGTATTTTTAATGAATAAAACACTAATTTCTCTAATAATACCTGTAATCTTGTTGATTTTATGGGCCATCTTAACCACTTATACCGGAATTATACCTTCTTATCTTATCCCCAGTCCCTCAGCTGTGTGGACAGCCTTTGTAAATCTGTTAACAAACGGCTCCCTGATAACCGATACATTAAGCACCCTTACCCGGGTCATACTGGGATTTCTTATAGCAGCATTAATAGCCATACCGCTGGGAGTTATTATTGGCTGGTCAAAACTCGCCCAGAACCTATCTAACTTCATTATCGGAGTTCTACGCCCTATACCTCCCATTGCCTGGATACCCTTTGCAATTTTATGGTTTGGTGTTGGTCTGGGCTCCGCTATATTCATCATATTTCTTGGAAGCTTCTTTCCCATACTTATCAACACTGCAGATGGTGTTAGGAGAACAGATAAAGTTTACATTGAATCCGCCTATACCATGGGTGCTAGTCAGTTACAGATCCTAAAAAAGGTGTATTTGCCGGCGGCCCTTCCCAACATCATAACTGGATTGAAAGTGGGAATCGGAATTGGACTGATGTGTACCGTGGCTGCTGAGATGATTGGTTCAGATAATGGGTTGGGCTACCTGATTTTAACTTCCACCAGCATGCTGGACAGTGCCAGCGCCATAGTGGGGATGTTGACCATTGGAATTATTGGATTGGGATTTGAATATTTCTTCCGCAGGTCTGAGAGGAAAATTAACTGGTAAGTTGGGTTAATGTTTATTAAATGGATGAGAACCATACAGGAGTTAAATTCATGACCATTAAATTGAATGATGTAAGCAAGAGTTTCAAAAGCCAGGAAAAAGAACTGGAAGTGGTTAAGGATATCAATCTCACAGTTGAGGATGGTGAGTTTCTTTCTTTACTGGGTCCCAGTGGCTGTGGTAAAACCACTATTTTAAGGATGATAGCTGGATTGGATTTTCCAAGCAAAGGTGATTTAACAGAAAATGGAAGCCCGGTAACTGGTCCCAGTCCTGGCAGAGGTTTTGTATTCCAGCAGTATAGTCTTTTTCCCTGGAGAAATGTTCTGGACAACATAGCTTTCGGTCCGGAAGTGCGGGGAATGGAAGCTCGGGAAAGATATGAAAGCGCCCGGAATTATATTGAAATGGTTGGTCTAACCGGGTTTGAAGATAGTTATCCTCATGAACTTTCTGGGGGTATGAAGCAAAGGGTGGCTATAGCCCGTGCTCTGGCAAATGATCCCGAAGCTCTGCTGATGGATGAGCCCTTCGCAGCACTGGATGTGCAGACCCGGCACAAGCTTCAGGAGGAACTGGTGAGGATCTGGCAGGAAGAAGATAAAACCATAATATTTGTAACCCACAACGTTGATGAGGCGGTGTTCCTGGCTGATCGGGTGGTGGTTTTAAGCTCTTCCCCGGGTGAAATTATAAAAACATTCAAAATAGAACTGGAACGCTTGAGAGACCGTACTTCAACCCAATTTATTGAGCTTAAAAAAGAAATAACAGACCTGGTAGGCCGGTAAAAAAATATTAAAGGAATTAGAAAAGAATGTTAAATTTTTAAGAAAAAACTAGATTTACATTGGTATGAAACGGTTCAGACTTGCTCCGCACTGAGGACATCTCCAAGTGTTACCCAGTTTTTCATATGGGGTACCTGGTGGGGTTTTTTTACGTGGCTCTCCCTTATCGGGGTCGTATATGTAACCGCACACTTTGCATTTATATCTTTTCATAGAACATCTCCTATTTTACTAAATCAAATTTGCTAACAAGAAATTGTAAACAAAGAACAACACCAATAGAGTAATAACCAGCAGAACAACCGTAACCAGTAGATTACTGTTTAAAACACTTTTATTTCCGGTGTAATTCTTATCTTTTTGGTATCTTAAATCAGTCAGGCATTC
>JAJRAE010000231.1 GCA_028682985.1 Methanobacterium sp. | reverse complement strand
TTCTGTGGTGGATATTCGTATATCTGGCCATTGCCATAATCTAAATTTATATATTTTTTTATTTCTTATTTTTTTTTAATTGGAGAGTGTGATATTTATTAAATCGGAAATAGAACCGGAAAGAATAAATTTATTAAATGAGATGGATAATACTTCCGGTGATTATGTAGCCTACTGGATGCAGGCCTCCTGCCGGGTCAATTACAACCACGCCTTTGAATATGCTATTGAACAGGCTAACCACTTGAAGAAACCCCTGGTGGTTTATTTTGGTTTGACTGATAATTTTCCCGATGCCAACATCAGACATTACACCTTCCTGGTGGAAGGTCTCCAGGAGGTGGAAAGATCCCTGGAAGACCGGGGCGTGCATCTGGTGGTTTTACGAAAATCTCCCGAGATTGGAGCTGTGGATATAGGGGAAAATGCATCTATACTCATCACAGACAGGGGATACCTCAATATTCAGAGGTTATGGCGTAGTTATGCAGCACAGAATTTAGGCTGTCGAATGGTACAGGTGGAAACTGATGTGGTGGTGCCTGTCGAAACAGCATCACCCAAGGAAGAGTATGCAGCAGCCACCATACGCCGTAAGATACAAGCTCATCTGGATAGATTCCTTAAACCAATAAAAAGCCAGAAACTCAACATAAATTCTGTAGAAGCTGGTTTGGATACTATAAATCTGGATAAGATTTTAAAGAAGATGAATGTGGACCGTACTGTGGATGAAGCTCCTTATTTAAGGGGAGGGACATCCAAAGCCCTGCAAAAACTGGACAACTTTATTGAAAATAAACTCGAACATTTCTCTGATCTACGAAATAATCCAGCAGAAGATTATCTTTCCAACATGAGTCCCTACCTCCATTTTGGACAGATTTCACCCCTACATATAGCTTTACAAGTATCCCGCACTGATAGTCCAGGTATGGAATCCTACCTGGAAGAGCTTATAGTGAGAAGAGAGCTTTCCATGAACTTCACCCACTACAACCCCCACTATCAGGAGTTAAATTCTCTACCAGAATGGGCGTATAAAACCCTCCAAATACATGAGGGTGATACTCGACCTTACCTTTACAGCCAGGAGGAGCTGGAATCTGGAGAAACCCATGATCCCTATTGGAACGCCGCTCAAAAAGAGATGGTTTACACTGGTAAGATGCACGGATATATGAGGATGTACTGGGGGAAGAAAATTCTTGAATGGACGGAAACACCACGGGAAGCATACCAAACTGCCTTATACCTTAACAATAAATATGAGCTAGACGGAAGAGACCCAAACGGATTCACTGGTGTGGCCTGGTGTTTTGGTAAACATGACCGGGCCTGGAAGGAGAGAAAAGTGTTTGGAAAAGTCCGTTATATGAATGATAAGGGGCTTGAGAGGAAATTCAAAATAAAAGAGTATGTCGATAGGGTGGATGGATTAGCCGAACTCATTGACGAAGATATATGGATGAGTGGATCCCTTTAATTCTTGTGGGTAATGAGAATTTTACCAGTACCCATCGGTAAACCTGATCCTTACCCAATCTTTACCCCGACTGGTGAGGTACCCTCCCAGTGCAGCGAGGTATAACAATAGCGGATAAACGATCATCCGCTCGGCACCTCCAACCCCCAGATAAGATGAAAGGTAACTAAAGAAGATCAGAGAGAGCAGGCTGAAAAATCCCGTGATCATGGACACCCAGACCATGGGTATGTTTATTCCCAGTCGATAGCTGAATATAACAGCCAAACTTCCCATGAGAAAAACCAGTATGGCAAAGAAGCTGTGGATATCACCTGTATATTCAGGGAATAAACCCACACCCACTGCCCCCAGACCTGCAATTAAAAGGCAGGATGAGAACAGACGACAGCCCCCACTTTTAAGAATTAAATAAACAGATACTATCATTAAAATTCCCAGAATAATTATGCTTAGATTGAAGATCAAACTGGAAGGCTCAATCGGTGGTAGGGTCCCTCCTAGATCGCTTAACACATTCTTAGCAGTGCTGTATCCAGGATACTGGGTTTCAGCAAGATTCACTGCTAATAAAAATTGGATACAGCCTACTAACAGGATAATCCCTGCTGATTTATAGTAATCTTTCTCTGGTCTGAAAATACTTCCCTTCTGAAATTTCATGGACTAAATCTCTCCTATTTTAATTAATTAAGATAATCAAACTGGCTTCTCATTTTGGCCGGCAGATTCCACAGTTAATTTTATCCGTTTCTTCCGGGTAGTCTCTCTCTTAGCTGTGGCAATCCAGTAAAGAATCTGTTTTTTAATGGAGTCTGGAAATTGGTTGAAGTTTTCATGGGCTTTCTTATTCTTCTCTAGTTCTCCCTTCAAGTCTTCAGGGATAATCATTGCTTCTATATCGTCCAGGAAGGACCAGGAACCATCTTGCTTAGCTCTTTCCACTTTATCCCGGCCTGCTGTTTGCATCCTACCTTCATTTGTTAATTTATGAACTCTCCTTTTATTGTGCTTTGACCATATGCTCCCCGGCTTTCTGGGTGTGAAAACCTGCATATACCTTTCCTCATCAAGAGCGTTAACTTTACTGTCAATCCAACCGAAACTCAACGCTTCCTCCACCGCTTCATCATACTCTACTCTGGGCTTTGAGCTGTTCTTCTTGTAGTATATTACCCATACGCCTGGAGAGGTTTCATGGTTATATTTGAGCCACCGGTGCCATTCCTCCCTATTTTTAGGGTAGATCCTTTCCAGTTCATCCAGATAACTGGCCATACTAAATCAAATCCATAAATTTCTTTTTAGGGTTATTGAAGATTTTCGAATTTTAACGATTTCATCTATCCATAAAATAATCTATTAATTACTGTAAATAATTTTAATGGAAGTTTTAATAATTTAATATGAGGTGATTACTTTTGGTTATTGAAGTTAAAGGGATGAATAAAAAAGATCGGGGCATACTAAGTTTTGATGGTAGAGTGGTTGAAGTTTTTGGATTTGGACATAGACATCCATCAAAAAGGTTCCATATAGATCAGATAAATTTACTTATAAATGAGGATAAGGCATTAACCATTGGCTATGGAGAAGGCATGATAATGGTTGCTTTCACTGATGGATGTGAAAATATGGACGAATTTATACAGTCAATAAATGATGCATCTACCAACCCTGACCTGGTTATCAAATAAAAAAAACTTGAAATTTCTTAGCCTGTCCAGAATAAAATTAAGAGATAGATGTTTGTTAGAGCCACGAAAAGTACCAGTGTGTTAATATTCCTGAGGATGCTTCTGTTAAGTATTTCCAATGATTTCGCACGGTTATATAAAGTCCAAACTGCACTTATTGTTGGTATGAAAGATAATAGGGCCAGCAGATCTAAATTAATGGGCTGATATAGGTCAGCTGGTAAAATCAGGAAGATTAAGGTGGCCAGGGCTGAGGCCATAGCCATCAATTTTATGCCAGTGTTTCTTCCGTATCTAACTATGAAAGTATTTTTACCGCCTTTCTGGTCGGCCTCCCTATCTGGAACCTCCACACTCAAGATGAAGAGAACGTAAAAGAGCATAATTGGAACCGAGAAGAGAATGTACTGGATATTAAGAACCCCCATCATAGCAGCAAATCCCAAACCAGGTATTATAAATCCGCTTAAGACAGTGGCTATTTCTCCCATTCCATTATAAGAGAATTTCAGGGGTGGGGCAGTGTAGTACCATCCTAAGAATATGCCAGAAATAGTTAAAACAAGTATAATCGGAGCATTATAAAAGTAACTGAATCCCACTCCCAGGATAAGTGATAACCCTATCATGGCTAGGGAAAATTTGTGGGCGAAACGGACAAGCTCAGGGTGGGCTAGGAGTATTCCACTTCCACCCGAAAACTGGGTGGGACTGGAGTAGCGGTCCACCTCCTGATCAAAATAGTCATTGCTGTAATTAACCATTAGATGGGCAGGTAGCACTATCAGGTATCCCCATATAAATCTATCCCAGCTAAACTGGTTAAATAGCACGGATGCCAGCAAAACACCCAATAAATAAAGTAAGAAGCCGGCCACCAGGAAATGCAGACGTCCAAGCTTTAATATAAGTATTAACTTTTCTGTTACCATATGATTTCAACCAAAGCTAATCATTATGTTATGTATATATTTGTTTTAATTAGATTAAATTTTTTACCTAACTCAGATAGCATACTATCAGGATTCTGAGTGTGTTTTGAATAGATAATAAAAAAAAAGTTTCTTTAAGTGTAATTATTTTTCCCGATATTCCAGGTAGCTTTCTGGATATTTACCGCGCACATAATCAAGCAGCCCACGGGTGTTCAGATCTTCAATTATCTGTTTGAGTTTATCCTGTTCTCGTTCAAGTTCCTTAATGTTATTATTTGCATTGTCTAAATGATTTTTGGTAACTTGCAGACGGTGAACTGTTTTTTGATGGTCTTCCTGGAGTTTCTGGTACTGTTTAAGCTTAGCATCAATCAGGCTCAGGTCATATCCCTGAACCCGTCTTTTAAGCTCTTTTTTCTCAGTAATAACATCCTGGAGTATAGAGTGGTTGTTTTCAAGCTGTTCTTTAAGGGATTCTATGGTGGATTCCCTGGTTTTAAGTTCTCTCTCCAGTCTCTTAATCTCAAAATCATGGGAAGTAGGTTCATTTATCATTTGTTTTAAAAAATTTTAATTATAAAAATAAGTAGTTTATAATTATTCTTTGGTTTTCACTGTTGTGTTGAGTTCCAGATGTTTCCGGTTAATCATCTTAAGTTGCTTCTGAAGATTAACCTGTTTTTTTAGTGATTCCAGGTTTTCAGTTTTATCCTCAACTTTCCGGTTATAGAAGGCGTTTTTATGCTCCAGTTGTGAGGTAGTATCCTTTAAATCTCCTATTTTATCCTCAGTTTTCATCATATATAATGGTTTTTTTAGTGTAAATCCCTCTGCCCGTTCCACAATCTGGAGTTTTTTAGTTTTTGCTTCATCTTCCAGGTACTGGTTGATGTTGGACGGCCCTTTCTTTGAACGTCTTCTTCGTATTAGAACTGCTATAATCAGTACAGCCACCACAATTATCGCTATGATTATGTAGAGGGTGTTTTGTTCTAAATTTACCATAACAGTAATTATGTGTTAAAGGAGTTTAAATTATTTATGATTAATTTTTATTATGATTTCAATAATTTGAAAGGTTAGTGAGTAATTTATAAAAAGATATAAATAGATCTATATCATAATATTTATTTGGGGGGTGTTTACTATTTCTAGTGCATCAGAAGGTTTGATACAGGATACCAATAGAAAAGAACTGAATGATCAACTTGTCAGTAACATGCAGGATACCTTTGATCATAATCTGATACTATTTAAGGGTTTGACCAGGAAAATTAACAGCAACTACTATATCACTGTCACATTATATATTGTTTCTTTCATTTTTGGTCTGGCTTTGCTCAGCATACCTATAGCAGCGGCCTATTTGGGCGGTATATCTACAATGAACGCAGCAATAGGTGCTCTGGCTGGGATTGTAGATATAGCAGTGGTCCTTTTATTTAAACCAGTTGAGAGAATACATGAATTAATGGCGGATTTCAGCCAGATAACCGTTATAACCAGCAGTTACCAGGAACAGGTGGGACTTAGACTTCTGGAGTTAGATGTAAACAATCGCGATTCAATGGGTGTTACTGCAGATAAAATCAACCAGACAACTAAAGATGCGGTTAGTCTAATCCAGGACTATTGCGAAGCAAAGGCTGCACCTGAAAAGAAGAACGCTATTGAGGAATTAATTACTAAAATACAGGAATACTTTAAGAAGAAAGAGGCTGATAAAAAGTCTCCTTAGAATTTTACTGCAGATATTTTTTTTAAAATTTATTTAACTTTTTTTATTTTGCTATCAACAGCAAACCACAACTGATTTTATTAATTAAAAACTAAGCTGATAGATAGGGGAATGATTTATGTTAACTAAAAGAACGTTGGGAAAGTCTTATTGTAAATACTGTGGTGCAGAGATAAATGAGGATAGTAAGTTCTGCAAACGATGCGGAAAGAACTTCAACCAGGATAACAGCCTCTTCAACAGATTAAACCGAGAAATAAATATTCTGGCAATATTCATAGGTTTGCTGGTGTCAGTACTAGTGCTTTTTATTGGCTCCAGCTTGATGGGAATGCTGGTTGCAGGTAAAGTGGTTGATATCCAGCTCTACATATTCCTGGTACTCTTTTTCATGCTCTTTCTGGGTGGATTAACAGCAGGCCTTATTGGATGTAACAGCATCCGCAGTGGGCTGGTAAATGGCGGATTCCTGGGCCTGGTATTTTTTGTTATCGTGGGAATAATCCTGGGGATTTATTTCTTTGTTGCAATGGGAATTGCCTCGGTTATAGCCAGTGCATTCAGTTCATTTGGAACCAGCTCTGCATCCAGTTACACCAATTCAGCAGCCACTTCATCTTCACCAGATGCTGTCTTTCTTGTAATTAAAGGCGTACTGGTACTAATTATCAGCTACTCTGCCGGTGTGGGTGGGGGAGCAATTGGAGCATGGATTAAGGAGGCGGTAAAATGAGATGCCCCCAATGCGGGAAAGAAAATGATAGTGATGCCATTTTCTGCCAGAACTGCGGCTATTCATTAAAAAAAGAGGAACACAGCGGTTTTAGTCGGACCACACTGGTGCTCCTGGTCTTTGTGATTCTTCTAGTGGCAGCGGTAGGAATAACAGCTGGTTTTCTACTTAAAAATACTGGTAATACTCAGAATCAGACCAGTCCGGTCCAGATTAGTCAGAGTACTGGTTTTCCAGTGTCCGAGGCACCTAACCTTGCTGTGGAAATTGCAAAATCCAATGGAGCGGTTAGCAGTATAACCTATGGTAATATAACCATTGATCAGAATCAGTGCATCTACATACTGTCCCGAGCTATAGTTATGATCAATCAGGGACAGCAGAGTAACATACCCATCAAATCCATAGGGGGAGCTCCAAATCCCTACGGATATATCAGTACAGCCACTATAGACAAACCCCACTATCTGGATATGGCTAATAGAATGTCAACCTGGATGGATAACAACGGCCAGACACCCAACTTCATAGGTATTTACTCACCAGGAGAGCCCGATCTATCACCACAAAACGCACTTAACCTGTTCAGCAAGGTACTGGTCCAGTATAAAAACACAGGAGAACTACCAGCCAGCGTAACTATCTAGAAAAAGAAGTCCAATTCATTATGAAAATTTAATAAACAGGTATTAGTATGGGCAGGAATACAAGAATAGCTTTAGTCATATGCATCGTATTAGTGGTTTTTACCATCTCTACCATGATCTCCTGGTATCTCACGCCAAACAGTGAGGATAATGTATCATACTTAAACAATTCAACTATGAAAACAGTTTATCTGGGAAATAATAGCAAGGGAGATGTCACCAGAGAAGGACCATATGGTAATGTTAACTCACCAATAAAGATCGCATACATCATCGGGGTACATCCCAATGAAAGCCAATCCCACCAGGCCCTATATGAAACAATCAAAGAAGAGAATGGAACCTTAACAAAGTGCTACTATATCTATCGGGTGAACGTCACTCAGAATAGATACAGCTACTCATCGGGCAGGATGAATGGACAGTTATTGGCACAGGATTTTGCGGTGCCAGATATTAAAAAGGAGAATTTTAGTTTAGTGGTGGATGTGCATTCCAATGTGGGAAACTGGGCTGAAACCAGATTCCTATTTACACCCACAACCGGGAGCCGATCAGAAAAGCTAGCTCACTTAATCACAGATCAGCTGAACTGGCTGAAGTATTACACACCTCCCAACCCCACCAGCACGCCCTATGTCACAGAGCCACTGAATGAAGCGGGGATACCAGCCATTATATATGAAACATATGTAAAGGACAGTTATCATGTTATGAAAGCCCATGCTTATGAATTCGTTAAAGTGGTGGATGGTTTGAGTTTAATTTAACCTCTAGGTGAAAAAACTGCTTTTAAATCTATTTCATAATAAATTCCCACTTATTTTTTCTTGTATGAAAAAATTTAAATGTTAATGTTTTATATGCTACTTCTTTGAAAATTTAATCCAGAATTTCTTAGAAGTTAAACCCTGATGAATATGAATGAATATGTAACGGAACTCTCCCGGGGCAGCTATACCCTGGAAGAGGTTGGAGGAAAGGCAGTTAACCTGGCCCATATGATCCAGGATGGCTTTAATATACCATCGGCATATGTAGTGAAAGTAGATGCCTATAACACCTTTATCAGAGACAGTTTGGGAGGGGAAATATCCGCACAACTTTTAGAGATTGATTTTAATGATGAAAATTCCCTATCCCGGGGCTGTAAGAACATCAGAGATACCATTAAAAGAGTAAAATTACCAGATAACTTCTTTTCAGATATAGATATACCGAAGGGTTACTATGCAGTTCGCTCCAGTGCAGTTTCCGAGGACCTTCCTGATGCCAGTTTTGCTGGACAGCTTGACAGCTACCTCAACATTAAAAGGGATGATATCCTGGAAAAGGTGGTGGAATGTTGGGCATCCTACTGGACTGATAGGGCTGTGAAATACCGGCATGACTCATCCATAGGACACCTGGACAGTGAGCATGGAGCAGCTGGAATAGCAGTGGTTGTGCAGAGGATGGTTGATGCAGAAACCAGTGGGG
>JAJRAE010000253.1 GCA_028682985.1 Methanobacterium sp. | reverse complement strand
CCCTGGGGAAAGAAAGAAAACTTGTACCGTTGGCCCTACTATTTCTCCCGATCAAAAAGTCGCCAGAAAAAAAGCGAAGAACTGGCCAGGGGATGGGCCAAGCAAGCAGACGAGATAATCACGAATTACGGTCGGAAAGTGGCTTTAATATGCATGGAAGAAGTGGATGAGCCACTCGCAAGAAGCATATTAAAGAAAATGGAAAAACACGAAGATGTCCATTTATTCTCATCCAGAGAATATAACGCCTCCCAAATGACCCATATATTAAGAAAACTGGATCTACTCGTGACTTCTCGCTATCACGCCGGGGTTTTATCACTGCAAGCACAAATACCCCAGATTGCAGTGGGACACGACACAAGACTAAAAGGATTCTACCAAGAACTGGGAATATACCCGGATTATCTAATTGATTGCTATTCACCTGATATATGGATTGAACTTCACAGAAATATTGACTTATTATTAAATAATCCTCAGAAGATGGATGATATTCTTAAAAAGGGATTTACTGAACATTTAACGAGATCAAGAAGGAGTAAGGAATTATTAAAGGATTTTTTAATAAATAAAGGATGGAATCTTGATTAAGTTAGGATTGATACAGATGAATAAAACCAAATACGTGTTAATAACAGGGGCCACAGGATTTTTAGGGACTCAAATAATCCAGAGAATCTTAAGGGAAACCGAACACGAATTATTGGTACTGGTTAGGGGTGAAGATCAAGAATCAACCCTACACCATCTTAGAAGAGCCTGGTGGGAATTTCCTGAACTTCTGAGTGCTTTAGGTGTTAGAATACGTCTTATAGTTGGTGATATAAATCATGAAAGGCTTTCTTTAGGGGAGTCGACATATAATGAGTTGACAAGTTCACTCACCCATATAATTCATACTGCTGCTGATTTAAGATTGAATGCACCCCTTGATGAGTTGAGGAAGACCAACCGGGATGGAACTATAAATCTCATTGAACTGGGAAAGAGGATAGATAAAGATCATGGTCTGGAGAGATTCTCCCATGTTTCAACAGCTTATGTCGCCGGTAAAAGAAAAGGATTCATTGATGAGGAATCATTAACCAGTGAAGCTGGATTTTTAAGTAATTATGAAAGGAGTAAATATGAAGGCGAATTGGAAGTTAAAAATTCAAATTTACCTTTTTCAATATTCAGACCAGGGATGATTGTGGGGGATTCGAAAACAGGCTATATAAAAACCTTCAACACTTTATATGCTCCTTTAAGATTATATTTAACAGGCAAACAAAGATTTATACCAATGGATCCTAAAAACAAAGTTAATTTAATTCCAGTTGACTACGTAGCTGATGCTATTTATGATCTAACTTTCAATAAGGGTTCAGAAGGTCTAACTTTCCACCTAACCGCACCTCCGGATTCTTTACCCACAGTTGAGAATTTAATAACTTTTTTAAGAGGATGGGCCCAGAAGAAACTGAATTTCGACTTACCCACACCATTATACATCCCCCGGCTTAAAAATATTCTCACTCTCCTTTCCAAATCAAGATTAGTATCCAATAACCAGAACAAGAGAACCCTGGAAACTTTGCAGGCGCTTTCACCCTACTTTAATGAGAATAGAGATTTCTCTCTGACCAACACCAATCAATATTTTGATAAATTTGAGAAAAACTGGGATGAATATTTAGCAAATATCCTTGATTATGCAGTTTACATGGGATTTCTCCATCGTTCAGAACGAACAGTCCATGAACAGATAATGTTCAGACTTAAAAGTAACAGTAGACCGGTGAATTATTATGATATCCGGAATGGTGATTTTAAAACATCAAAAACTACTGATATTCGTGAGAAAATTCTAAAGGTCAGTTCATCATTAATTGAATTGGGTGTAAAAAAAGGAGATAGGATTGCTCTTGTAGGACATAATAGCATGCGTTATCTTATCCTGGATGTTGCCATTGGATTGGTAGGTGGAATTAGCGTGCCTATCTATTACACCAGCCCTTATGAAGAAATCAAAGAAATCTTAAAGGACTGTAAGGCGTCTGTTTTATTTGTGGGCGTGCCTGAAATACTGGAAAAATTTGCAGATGAAGTTGGGTTTAATGTAATTTCATTCAGCAGTTGGAGCAGTTCAAGTAAAAATAATTCCCGGCCTGGTACCAGTTCCCTTATCAGGGACTGGGAGGATTTCCTGAACCTGTCCAAAAAACCCCTTCAGGAGATATCGGCTCCAGTTGATTTCAGTGACCTGGCCACCGTCCGTTATACTTCTGGAACCACAGGGAAGCCAAGGGGGGTTATGTTCAGCCATGGGCAATTAAGATGGATGGCGGAGTACATAGCATCCATGCCGCCCTGGAAAAACAGGAATGAACCAGTATCTTATCTGTCATTTTTACCCATGAACCATGTTGTTGAAGGCATAATAGGGCTTTATGGTCCTTATTACGCCCCGGCACCCATTAATATCTATTTCCTTGAGAATTTCCAGGATCTTCCCCGGGCACTATCTAAGGTACGGCCAAACATTTTCTTTTCAGTTCCCCGTTTCTATGAAAAAGTATGGGCTGAATTTAGTCAGAAATGGTACGGCAAGGCCTATCTTAACCTGTCTGATGGACCTTTAAAAAAGATGTTAAGAAAAATAATAAGAAGAATCATATTAAAAAAAGCCGGTCTGGATAGATGTGCTCAGCTTATAGTGGGTTCTGCACCGGTTAGTGAGGATCTGTTGAAATCCTATCATGATTTAGGTATTGAGATCTACAATGCTTACGGCCTTACTGAAGCTCCTTTAATTACCATAAATCGTCTGGGTGTCAATCGTATGGGGACCGTGGGCGAACCACTTCCCCACACCACTATTAAGATATCTTCAGAAGGGGAAGTACTGGTAAAAGGGCCACAGGTTATGTCCGGCTATTATAAACAGACTTCAAGTTCCCCATTTAAGGATGGGTGGTTACTAACCGGGGATTTCGGCGAGTTAACTCCAGAAGGTAGTTTAATTATAAGCGGGAGGAAAAAGGAAGTTTTGGTCAACTCCTATGGAAAAACCATAAGCCCGCTTAAAATAGAATCCCTGCTAAAAGATATTCCCGGAGTGGAGGAAGCCATGCTGATTGGAGAAGGAAAACCTTACTGCAGTGCTTTATTATGGTTTAATAAAACCGATATTCCAATAGATGAAGTCAATCAATATGTTGCTAAGATTAATTCAAGAGTTTCCCGGCCGGAACAAATTAAGAATTGGGTAGCTCTTAAAAATGACTTAACTATTGAAAATGGTGATTTAACAGCTAATCTTAAACTAAAAAGAAGAAATATCATCAAAAGGTTTGAAGATGTGATAGATTCTATTTATGAAGAAGATAATTTGCCCGATGTCATTTTACACATGGAAATCGGGGGTACATATGGGTTTGATAAAGCATGAGCCTTAAATTACGACTGGCATCTATATGGCTGCCTTCATTCCTTATAAAAAAGGAGCTTGAACGTGTGGCTGAGGTCACTATGGGTTGCTTGGACCAGCTTCTTTTAAAATATAAGCCAGATATTATGGAGACTATATCCAGAGATGATCTTCCAATGGATGGTAACCTGGATGATCGTCGAAGAATTATGGCCAATGCCCATAACATAAGGATCGAATCCCTGATTGAAGCAATGGGCTATGAAAATGCTGTTAATATTGGTCGGAAATACCTTTTCAAGGCTGGTTTAAAACTGGGCAGAGATGCCCGAGAAAGACTGACAGTAAATGATAGCCTTCCTGATCTGTTAAGGGCTGCCCGGGTGCTCTACCAGGTTCTGGGGATAGAGTTTGAAATTGAATATGGAGATGAAATAACAATTATAATTAATAAATGTTGTTTGTCTAATTATTATACTCCAGAAACCTGTAGGATACTCAGCGCCGCTGATGAGGGAGTTGTTCAGGGTTTAAATGAAAATATCCACATGAAATTCACCCAGAGGATGACTGATGGGCCAAGTGAATGTTTGGCCTGTATCTACAATAATAGTGTATGAAATTAACAGGCCTTATATTCAAGAAGAATCAAAAAACTAAATATAACAATAGTTAAAAATTATTGGGTTATTAAAAATGAAAGCTATAGTAGTAGGAAGTGGAGCGGGAGGAGCTACCGCAGCCCGTGAACTGTCCCTAAATGGATTTGAAGTGGAGATATTGGAGGCTGGTGGTGAATTTAAGCCTTTCACCCGAAGATTATCCCTGGTGGAGCCTCTTAGAAAGATGGGTTTAACCCGGAATGAAAAGAATTTCAGCAGATTCATACCGGCCTATGACTCGGTTCGCGCCAGCCAGAATCTAGTATTGTTTAGAGGTATTGCCACCGGTGGATCCACAGTGCTCGCCTGTGGAAATATGGTTAGAGCAGAGCATGGGTTAAAAGAAATTGGTCTGGATCTTAAAAAAGAATTTGAAGAGCTGGAAAAGCTTATACCTATAAAAACTTTCCCCAGGGAAAGATGGAGACCGGTTACCGGTGCGATGTATGAATCTGCCCAGCAAATGGGATTAAATCCCGCACCCACCCCCAAAGCTGTAGATTCCCTTAAATGTATTTCCTGTGGACTCTGTGAGCTCGGCTGTAGTACCAATGCTCGATGGGATTCTAGAAGGTTCCTGGATGACGCTAAAAATAAGGGTGCGGTTATACACACCAAATCATCAGTTAAAAGGGTTTTAATAGAAAAAAATAGAGTTACCGGTGTGATGGTTGGTTCTGGTTCTGGATCCAAGTTTGTTGAGGCAGATGTTGTTGTATTAGCTGCCGGAGGAATTGGCACTCCCCAGATACTGAAGTCATCCGGAATACCGGCAGAGGACCGTTTATGGGTGGACATCGTCTTAACCCTGGGTGGAGTTTCTGAAGGAGCAAAACAGCTCAAGGAACCCCCCATGGTATGGTACACCAAAGAAGAAGATTACATCCTCTCCCCCTACATAGATATCCTCTCCCATTATCTGCACAAACCCTGGAAAAATGTGTCTATAGATGACCGGGTTGGATTGATGATTAAACTAGCAGATGAAGAACAGGGAACCGTTTACGCAGATGGAAGTGTTAAAAAAGATATCAGTCTCTATGATAAATCTCGACTGGATGATGCATTAAAACAGGCAAAAGAGATTATGGAGTCTGCTGGTGTTTCCGGTCCATTTATACCTGGTGTAGTTAATGGAGGGCATTTAGGAGGCACCACACCATTAACCAAAGAGGATGTCCCACACATGAAACCATCCTGGCTACCTGAAGGACTTTGGGTTGCGGATCTATCCCTGGCACCCCGATCACAGGGTTTACCTACCATAATGCTTGCATCAGCCCTTGCTCTACGTGTAAGCCGGAAGATTGCTGAAAATTTGTAAAGAAATTTAATTATATTTAGGTAAAATTTTTTGTGATCTAAAAATAATATAATTAATAATGAAAGAAATCTATACAGAAATAGAAATTAATGCTTCTACTCGTGTGGTATGGGGAATATTAAATGAATTTGAAAATTTTCCCAAATGGAATCCATTTATTCAGGAAATATCCGGAAATCAGCAGGAAGGATCACAAATCGATGTTTTTATTAAACCACCCCATTCAAATGGGATGAGATTAAAGCCAACTATTTTAATTTATAAACCAGAGAAAGAACTAAGATGGTTTGGGAGACTTTGGATTCCTAAATTATTTGATGGGGAACACAGTTTTATTTTAAGAAACTTAAATCATAATAAAACGTTATTTATTCAAAAAGAAAGATTTAATGGAATATTAATCCCATTCTTTTCCAGTTTATTAAAAGATACTGAATCTGGGTTTAAACTTATGAATAAAGCGTTAAAAAATATATCTGAAAACAAAAATTCTAAATAAATTTAAATCAGGAATTTTCACAAAATTTAGACATCTATCCACATAAATATAATTTATTCAGTTAATTCCTCTTTTAACCTGTCCAATTTTACTTTAGCCTTTCTGAAACTACTCAGAAAGTTTTGCTCTTCTTTAATGAGTATGATTTCTAAACCTAACTGGCGGTGTCTGTCAATCCAGTCTTCAGAAAAAATGGGAATATCAATTTTTATTGGTTCTTCTGTAGGGTTAACCACTATTATGTTACGGTATGGAAAGTCAGTTTCCACGATGTAACCACCTACACTAATGATATGTAAAGGTCTAACTACGAATTTCATTTTTAATATCACCGATTTTATCTAAATATCTACTATTAATTTTAAAGGAAAGATGCTATGATGCCCAGTACACCCAGAAGGGAAATCCCAGCAACAACAGGATAGAATTGTTTGAAGGTGAATATGGGAGAGAATGCACTTACTATGGCCATCAAGATGGTGAAAGCCAGTGTAACCACTATGTTGAGTAGAATAGTCCAGCTCAGTATGTTGGGCGGTATTCCCAGAAACAAAGTGGAGAATATGCAGGCTAGTACAAATATGAGAAGTCCTCGACTGATGAAAACATAGGCCCGATATTTGGATGCATATTCAAGGAGGGGTCCTTCTATCACATCCGCCTTGGTTTTAAGTATGGAAAAGGGATACTCGTTAAGAAGGATCATGAATCCAAAGAAGTACACTACCGCTCCCAGGATACCTGCCAGTGAGAAAAGAACCGGTCCGTGTAGTTGCTGGTAGGCTACTATGTCCTCTATAAATATGCTGCCTGCCATGGCCACCGGTATGAAGATTGCTAAATAAATAGGAAAAGAACCGAATGCTATTAGCCGGAAAGCTCGCATTGAACTCAGCTCTTCTATAAATGATCTAGGAACTTCCGGATGTTTCGCTCCCTTTACCACATCTGGAAAGGGCATCTTTACGGATAAAACTGATTTTGAGAGGGTTCCCATGAACATGTAGAGTACTTCCTCGATCTTTAAAAGCCCTACTAGTGCTATTACACTGGTAAAGGCAGCCAGAGGATATAATTGGGGCATTATGATCATAAGAAGGAATAGAGTTATGATTATTCCAATTAAGGGCAGTGCATTATACAGTTTTGGCATGGGAGAATTAGGATTGATTATCTCCTTAAAGAAGAATTTAATAGGCGCCATTAAACCCGGACTCGATAAGGGTGGGCCTATCCTTTGCTGTATCCTGGCTTGGATCAGTTTCCTTTCAATACCCGGCAGCCAGACACTCACCACAAAGGCAACTATTAAAGTTCCGATTACTGCAAGTACGGCAATTAGTGAATCAACGATGGTCATTTATTCAATCTCCATTTATGGATAATCTTCTTCCTTTGGATTTATTCTCCGTCGGAATAGCATTTATTCCTGATTATCATTTTCTATAATTTAATAATCTGTATAGCCCGGTCTGTGCAGGTGAAACATGGGTCGCACTGCACCACTGCCAACTGGGCGTCTGTAATATGACAACCTATACAAGCTTGTTCCATAGCCCCTATATTAGCTATGGAAGGGGTTCTTACTATAGAATGCCTTACCCTACCCTCCTCAAGGGCGTAAGAGTGATAAAGTTTACCCCGAGGCACTTCGATATAACTCTTGGTAATAGGAGTGTCATACATCTCCCAGCTGCGGTTGGTTATCCCGCCTTCTGGTAGGTTTTTAACTGCCTGTCTTATTATCTTAATGGCTTCTGGGATCTCCAGCACTCTTACCAGGAGGTTTGATTTAACATCTCCATCATCTTGGGTGATTACATCAAATTCAAAGGGATCATACTCCATCATATCCTTTCTTAGATCAATGCTAACACCAGTAGCTCTTAGAGTGGGCCCAGAAGCAGCTAATCTCAATGCATCTTCCTTTTTAAGAATCCCTACACCAGTTATACGGGACATTATCATGGGGTCGGAAATGAATCGTTCAGCGAAATTGGAAATTTTATCTTCTACAAAGTCCATTCCCTCATTTATCTTCTGTATCCTCATCTGGTTAAGGTCGGCTCGGGGCCTGATTCCCCCCAGTATGGACACACCGTACTGCACCCGGTTTCCTCCGATCATTCGGAGGAGTTCCATAACAGTTTCTCTTATGTAGAATAATCTCATAGAGAAGGTTTCATGTCCCAGCACTTCATTTCCATGGGCTAAGTATAGCATGTGGCTGTGTAACCTCTCCAATTCTTCCATTATAATCCTTATATACTGCGCTCTTTCTGGTACTTCAATTCCCAGGGCTTTCTCAGCTACTAATACTGAATTCCAAATGTGGCTATTGGAACATATACCACAGATTTTCTCAGTGAGGCTGTTGGCCTTTTCAACAGGCAGGCCTTCCATTATACGCTCCACTCCACGGTGGTTTACACCTACGGTTATCTCGGCGTCCTTTACTATTTCGTCTTCCACAAATAACCGTATCCTGTATGGTTCGATGGCAGCGGAGTGTACGGTTCCCATGGGTACTTCCGTCTCTATTACTTGTTTTTTTGGAGTTTCATTGGTTATTTTGTCTTTATCCATCACTTTAACATCCTAAGGTTTTTTGGAATTTAAATATCTATTCAAAGAATTCTATTTATTCTGCATCTAATAATTTAGGCAGTGCAGCTACTGCTCCTGCGAGTACATCTTCTGGTCTTACTGCACATCCCGGTACTTTGGCATCTACGGGTATGACCTGATCAACTGGTCCGCATATTTCTTCGGAAGGGATATCTCCATGTATATTCTTGTAAACCCCACCCATAAGTGCGCATGCACCGGCTGCTATAACTGCTTTGGGTTCTGGAATGGCTTCATAGATAGCTTTTAATGGTTTTTCATTATGTGCTGTAACTGGACCCGTGACCACCAGTACGTCGGCTTCCCGGGGATTCCAGGTTAAGAAAATTTTATATTGCTCTGCATCGTATTTTGGTGAGAAAATACAGTTCACTATTTCAATGTCACATCCATTGCATCCCCCAGTGTAGACCAGCATGACATGAACTGCTCTGGCTCTTGAATATGATTTTAAACTCATGATAATCACTTAAATTTAAGGAATCTATAAATCGAATTAAGTTTTTCTTTTCTTTAAAACAGTTGAATCGGATAAATATTGTGCTATAAAGGCTAATTTATCATCAGATATCTTTATTGGTTTTTCAAGAAGTTCTCCTATATTTAACTCCACTTCACCTACGTCGTTGGGATGTATTGTCCCTGCCTTTCCAAACAAGGCATATAATGGACAGAAATCATGACAGTAATAGCAGTTAACGCATTTCTCACTATTTAATACTGGTATCTGTTTTTTCACCATTCCCTCAATAATTTCAACGGGTTCATCCAAATCCAGCATGTATATAGCTTCTGTAGGGCAGGCATTGCAGCATCCTCCGCATCCTATGCAGGGTATTTCCGCTACTTTATCGGTGGGTGTAACTCGGCCTTCCAGGATTCTGTTCCTTATCTCCATATCTGTTACCCGGTCTGAGGCAAATAATATTCGTTTTGAGTTGTTTATTATACCCTCCAGGAATACTCTAATGAAATCTTTCATTTTGCCACCTCAAATTCTCTTTCAAGTAATATGGCTCTTGCAGGGCATGCGTTGAAACATGCTCCGCAATATGTGCATTTTGTATCATCTACCACTATTTTACCGTCTTTTTCGGTTATGGCTTCTTCCGGACATATCTTGGTGCATAACTTACAGTTCATGCAGAGTTTGTCCTGTACAAAGGTGAATCCTTCTTTGATAGATTTTTTAAGCTGGGTTGTCCTGGGAATTGCTTCGGCAGGGCAGTGGATAGCGCATTTCTCGCAGAGGACGCATTTATCTGTATCCACATTTATGGATCCCCTCTTTAGGGTGATGGCTTTTTTGGGGCAGATTTCGGCGCAGACACCGCAGGATATGCAGTCTTCTGATACTGTTCCATCCCAGGTTATTACATCAAAGCTTCTTGCTTCATTAACATCACATGCCTTAACGCACCTTCCGCATGATACGCAGAATCCTTTTATTCTTCTTTCTATTTCATCTGAAAGTCGTAAAGTTCCCACTGGACAGACATCAAGGCATTCCATTTCTTCGCATTCTTCACAAAAAGTGGGGTCGTAGCGTATCTTTCCATCCACCATCTTGAGTGCTCCATGGCTGCATGCTTCGGTGCACAGGCCACAGTTCAGGCAGGAAACCAGTTTTCCTGTTATTTCTTCTCCAGGTTGTGGTTTATTTATTTTCACCTGGAAGTCTTCAATGCTTATGGCTTTATTAGGACATTCTTTAACACATTCCAGGCATAAGGTGCATTTCTCAGGATCTATGGTGGTATCGGTTATGGCACCGGCTGGGCATACGTCTTCACATATCCGGCACTCACTGCATATGCCTTCCTGGTCTATATCAACCATGATGGCCCCGGTAGGGCAGTAGTATTCGCATCTCTTGCAGAGGGTGCATTTATCCTGATCGGTGATTAAGCCTATTCTTTCTGCTTTTTGACCTTCCGTATGCATCTTCACTTCTGGTTGTATGGTTAAATTTAGTGATTGTAAAAATTGGAGCTGTCTTTCTTCTATGACATCAAAGGCATCGATTCGGGCATTCAATGGACAGGCTCCGGCACATATTCCGCAACGTGCACATATACCTTTAACTACTCCTTCCTCTATTTTTATACTGTTTACCGGGCAGGTCATCTCGCATATACCGCAGGCGTTGCATTTAGCCCGGTCCACCACGTATCCTCCGTATCTATTTCTCTTGATGGCTTTGTTAGGACAGGCTTCGGCACAGGCTCCGCAGGTTATACAGCTAAATGCTTTGCCTTCTATAAGCCGTATAGCTTCTGTTGGGCATTCTTTGATGCATTCTCCTCTGCCTTCGCATTTGTTTGTTGATAGAAACATTAGCTATTACCTTCTACTGTAAACTTGTTTTTCTTGGTTAAAAGTTTTCTTTATTATTTTCTTTATTTTCTTTAATATCTCTTCCCAGTACTATTTTACCTATGAATATCCCTATAAGTGCTGAAATAAAGCCGGATGCTAAAGGTGCGTCCAGGTAATAGGGAAAGGGACCTATAAGATAGGCTGCTATAACTGCTGCTATAAAAATTATGATGTAGCTTCCTGTGGTAAAATTTAATCCACTAGATAGGTTGAATTTTATTCTGCTTCCCAGGATAAATCCCAGTAGGAATCCTAGAATTAAGGGGCCTGCATAGAACATTCTAATCTATCTCCTCTATTTCTTCTTCATCTTCGCTAAATTCGCCCTTAAATCCTAAAAAGGCTATAACAACTGCACTTAAACCTACCATAACTTTAATTCCTACTACGAAGTTCAGATAGGGTATTATCCCGGCATTTATAGGATCAGGATAATCGAACAGTGTTTTGATAAACGGTGGTATTATTCCATAGAGGTCCACACCCAGATTATACAGGAAGAATCCTGAAAATATCAGCCCGGCCAGTCCCAGGAAAACGTAGGCCAGTGCCCCGGCACTTTCCATTTGGGCCATGAAATCATGGGAGAACTTTATGGGGGAGTCCTTGAGACCGTATATTACTGCCCCAAATATGAAAGCTCCTGCTATTATAGCTCCACCCTGGAAACCTCCTCCCGGGGTTATATGTCCCCCTAATATGGTGTTAACTCCTAAACAGAATATTATTATGGCGGCAGGGAATATGAAGAGTTTTAATATGGTGCTCATTTCTATTTTCCTCCCAGCTGTACTTTACCTCTTCCAAATATCAATAAGGTAATCACCACTGCGGTGACCAGTATCAATGCCTCGCCCAGGGTGTCGTATCCTCTCCAATCAAACACCACATTAGTAACTGCGTTTGGTGCTATATGCGGCCCTATCCAATTGTAAAGGTAGCTTATTCCAGGATATAGAGCTTCTTTAAATCCAATTATGGCCTGAAACAGGGTTATTCCAAATATAGCCAGGGCCAGTAATCCTACTAAACTTTTTATACCATTAAACATTTAAATTCCCCCAATAGAACAGGGCTATTATAATTCCCAAGGCCATAATCACGTAAAAAATCATATTATTAAATGAGTCATTCTGTTCCTGGCGCAGTTTGGGCATTATGGGCATTGCCATCAGGGCTATGATGAAGATGACTATTATCATGATGATCATCAAAATGGGGTGTATCAGCCTTATCATTACTACTGCTATAAGTAGGGATGCTATGAGGGTTAATTCTGCAGTAAGCATTGCTGAAGCCGTTACATTAGTTACGGGCTCCTCTTCTTCAGCTTTTTCCTGTATTTCCCTTATTCTTTTTATTATCACATCGTAGAAACTCATAATTTTGACCCCCTTTAAACCAGTCCCGCTGCCAGTGTTTGCAGACTGTTGGTTGCGAGTTGTGGGAAAAGTCCCAGTATCACACAGATTATTAGGAACACCACCATTGATATTATGGTTGATCTGGGGATTTTATTATCCAATATCTTCAGATCTGCTGGTTTAGGTCTCATATAGATGGTGTAGAATGCTTTCATAAAGGTCATGAAGGTGACGATACTCAGGAGTATCATAATTATACCCAGTTCTGGTAGTCCAGATTGTAATGATGCCTGGATCAACATCAGCTTACTCTGGAAGGCGTTAAGCGGTGGAACTCCCGCCATGGCAAATCCGGCAAGGAGAACCAACAGTGCCAATCTGGGATTTACAAACATCATTCCTCCCAGTTTTCTGGTATCTGCAGTTCTGGTTTTGTAGAGCACTGTTCCAAAGCCTATAAATAAGAATGCTGTTATAATCGCCTCATTAACCGCCTGGAAAAGACCGGCGGTTATTCCGAATGCGGTTCCCAGTCCTAATCCTATACCTATGTATCCCAGTTCCCCCACTGCCAAAAATCCCAGCATTCTCTTGAAATCTGTTTGTACTATGGCCATGGTAATTCCCAGAACCATTGCCAGTAGGGATATTCCTATTATGGCGGTTTTGGTGAAGGGTATGTAGGAAAACATTCTCAACAATATTATTCCTATGGCTACCATGCTGAACACTGAAAAGGCCTGCAGTAATGCCGCTCCGTGTGGCAGTGCTTTACTGTACACTGCAGATTTTATGGTGTGGAATGGTGGCAGCCCTGAAGCATACATCCATCCGAATGTTATAAGACCCAACGCCATCAATATAGCTGGACTGTATGGATTCACCAGCCCATGTTTCAGACTGTATATTATATCTGTAATGTTTACATTTCCGGTGAGTCCTAACAATAGAGCTATTCCTAAAAGAAGTAGAGGTCCTGCTATGTTTCCCAGCAGAGTATATTTCAGGGCAGTTTCATAGTTATTTTTTATACCGGATGCTACGATTATACCAACCTGGGCCAGTGCTGCTATCTCAAAGAACACGAATAAATTAAAGATATCATCAGATAACAGTATGGCAGATATTGATGCTGTTCCCATGAACATGAGGAACGCGTATACTCCTGATGGTCTTTTTGTCTCATTTAAAGACGTGAATATGGCCAAGAACGCTATTAAGCATAACACGAATATAAGGAGTTGTTGTGCACTGTTGAATATGTAAACAATTCCTGGGTGGAACTGGAAGAGCTGGGTGTTGGTTATCAAGGCAGGTAGATCCTGCCCTATGGTCATGTTCTGGGCCAGAGGGACGTATCCACCAAAGTAGTGTGTTCCAAATGGTGCGATAAGGGCTAGAACTGGTAAGACAAATGCAGTTACTATGGCCAGTATCTTTATAGTCCGGTCTTTTTCATGGAGGAAGTTCAGGAACAACGCACTGGCTATGGGAAGTATAACCATAACTGCAATGAGTTCGTTCATTTATTTTCCTCCGATTTTTAATATTTGTAATGGGTAGAGCCTGATCATCCTCTTTACTCTCCTTTATCTCCCAGTATTTTTGAGGCGCTGAGTGATCCGTGTCTCTTATTAAGTACGATCACCAGCCCCAGCATTACTGCCAATGTACTGGCTCCGATGACAATGCTGGTAAGTACTAATGCAAATGGGAGTGGGTAAGAAGCGTTTTGAGCGAAATTGCTAATGGTCATGTTGGGCATGAATATGTAGACAATTCCCCCTGCTTTATATCCCATGGTTATTATGAAAAGGTTAACTCCATCAGCTAAGAAGGCCAATCCTATTATTTTTTTTATGAGATTGTCCAGGAATAGCGCGGCGAATATTCCGATAACTATCAGTGATCCTGCTGTGAAAAATGACATTAATTGGCTGTCTATTACCATTTTTTTTCACCATTTCCTATCTTGATACATTTAAATTCATCTATTCTGTTTCTTCCTCTCTTCGAGTTCGGAGAACTGCCAGAGCAAAAAATACAGGCACAATTGCTGATCCTACAATTGCCTGGGTTAAAGCCACATCTGGGGCTAGTAAAAATTGGAATAAAAAGGCTATGGATATACCGGGTATTCCGGTTAATATCGCTGCCTTTAAAAGATCTCTCTGCATGAGAGCTATTATAGCCCCTAATACTGTGGTAATCATGAGAACGTATTCAATCATTATTTTCCTCCCCATAATAGAATGCGTTGGCTATGGCATGTGAATTGAAAGGTGTAAGTATAAAGTAGGCTGCTGCTAAAAGAAACTCGCCCAACACTAGCAGGGCCAGAATACAGGCCATGTCAGCCACTCCCAGTATATGAATTCTGGCGTACATCACTCTTTGTAGATCATCCCGGTATCTTAATATTCCAATAGCTGCCAGTATAACCATTACAGCAGATACCAGGAGTAAAATTGATTTTATAAGTGAAATGGGATCAGCTGCTTCAATAAATGCCATTAATCATCACCCTTTAAGACTTTTGAAAATGCAATGGTTCCAACAGGCCCTAAAATTATTAATGCAGTGGCTATATCAGTGCAGAAACCAATTCCATAGATATTTTTAACCAAAATTAAGATGGTGGCTACCGCAATGGCCAATCCAGACACACCCACCAGACTCATGGCTATGGTTTTTCTGGTGGTGATCCTGATGGTTGCCAGTGCAAATATGGCCAGGGCAGCCATCAATATATATTCAGATAAGATTAACAAGTCCATTATAACATCTCTTACATTTTATTTGAAGATATTTGGTTTGACATCTATTCTAACATCCCCTTTATGTAGGGTTCGAAGGGTATGACTTCCTTCTTGCTCCGGGTGGTTATCACAGCCACTTTTATTATCTGATTTTCAGAATCCAGATCAATGGAGAGGGTTCCCGGGGTTAAAGTGATGCTGTTGGCCAGAATAGTTTGAGAGATGGGTCTTTTAAGTTCAGTTTCTATCTCCATAACTATTGGTTCCACATTACCGTTTATTGTTCTTCTTGCAACATCCAATGTCGCTTTAATTATCTCAAATATCAAAACAACAAAATATGCTATTGCATAAAATATACGTGTAATAAACATTTTATAGCCCCTATCACGAATTAATCACTAATCAAGGTTAATATTATTTTATAAGTACCTAATAACTATCATATCTTTAGTTTAAAGCATTGATAGGATTATTATTTTATAATTCATCATTATAAAACATGATATATAAAGCTAACTAATGTCAACCTACAGAGGCATTTATTTAATGGTTCTCATTAATAACCCCTGAAAATCTTTTAATTATAAAAATAAATCTTTCAATGTATAAATACTTAAAATAAATTTCATCTGAAAATTAAATAAAAAATTGCCAGCGCAACCCACAGTACTAAAAAAATCAAGCCAGTTGTTTTATGGAATTTTCTTTTATAAAGAGGGCCGAATAATTGTACACCATTTGGGGTGAACATGTCCAGAATTAGGTGGCTGAAAAAGCCGAGAATTATAGCCCCAAAAATTGAATAAACATTAAAATTCAGATTAGGCAATAACAGAAGTCCCACTACAACCAGAATAATATAAGGGGCTACTAATTTTAAATTCAGTGAAAGAAAACCCAAAAATGCCAGGATTAACACCATCACAACCATTTTATTGGTGGTGAAATCAAGAAGCAGGAAATATAAACCCACAATCAACGCTGTCAATATTAAGCCGGTCAAGATAACCCCAAATAGGGAATGCATAAAACCACGATCTTTACAGATGAAAAAAAGCAATGCCAGGAAAAGAATCAACAACCCCCAAATAACTGGCAGATTGAAGATGTAGAGTATAAGGGTTAGTAGAATACCCAGCAAAGTCATTACAAAAAGGTTGTTTATTTTCAGATTGTGATCGAAGTCAATGATAGAAGTGCCCACCACAGCCAGGGCAAGATAAAAAACATCCGGAAAAAAGGGTAACGTCATTATCAAAGAAAACAGGATGTGTTTTTTGTTGTTAGGCATAGTAATCATTAGTATTCGTTAATATAAATAAAAACACTTTCAATATTTAAAATAGAGGGGCTATTAATTTTTTTAATATTTTTAATGATATTATTTGTATAGAAATCAATTAGGAATTATTCTAACTGATATTATATTATTATATAATAAACTCAATTGGATTTTACTAACTAATCTTCATATAACGATCCCAAAATAGTCCAGATAAGCTTTCATCTGCAGGCAGGATCTTTCCTGGCTTCCCTGGTCCACCCGGCTGTTTTGGGAAACCACTTCACAGGTAACTGCTGGAATATTTATCAAATTACATTCATCCTCCAGCGCACCCTGGTAAAGATTTCCTGCTTTCTTATGACAGATTATTTTAGACTGAGTGGCCTTATTAATATGTTCGGCAATCTTTTTACTCTGGGGGCTGGGTTTTTCAGAACAGAAAATACTCTCCACTCCCGGGTTACTATGGGGTTTTGTTGAATGGAAATCTGCCAGAGAGTCTAGTTTTAAATTTTGGGCGGTTTTTAATATTTTATTAGATAGATAACCTTTTTTAGAAGCGGAACGGTTCATATCAACGCCTTTAAATCTTCGTGAGCTTTCCATGGTGGCATATGGAATAGCAAATGGAATCATAAAAACGGTTCCTCTAAGTATAAGTTCTTCTAAAGTTTGAGCTACAATTAAAGATGCTATTTGTGGTGAAAGTTCATTTCCATGAATTCCTGAAGTTAGCATGATTTTAGGGCTGCCATTACCAAATTTAATCATTGGTGTTCCTTCTAAAGCATGGCTTAACAATTCATCAGTCAAACTGCTAGTTGGTAGTTTGCTTAGAAGAGTTTTATTCTTTTGCAGATCCCCTGCTGTTTCGGTAGAAATTATCTTAATATTAAAAGACCCCATAGGACCACCGTACATTCCTTGGCATGGAATATATTTTTAATGTTGATCTATAATATTGATTCTGAATTAATTATAAAAATGCAGTTCCTATATTAATATTTAAGTCTTTGAAAAAAATGGTTTATTATATATTATTATAACAACCAAAAGAATTTAAAAATAAACAAAGTATAGTTTCCGAGTACTATAATTCAAGGTGATAAAAAATGGAAAAAGTAGTTCTGGCATTCAGCAGTGGCCTGGACACCTCAGTATGCGTCAAATTACTTCAGGAAAAATATAACATGGAAGTTATAACTGTCTGCGTAGATGTGGGACAGCCCGAAAATGAAGTGGAAAGATCAGAAAAGGTAGCCCATGATATAGGTGTATCAAAACATTACACTATAGATGCCAAGGAAGAATTTGCCAGAGAGTTCATATTCAAAGCAGTTAAAGCCAACGCTGTATACGAAGGATACCCGCTGAGCACTGCACTGGCCAGACCATTAATAGCCATGAAAATTGTGGAAATAGCAGAGGAAGAAAATGCCGTGGCCATATCCCACGGATGCACTGGTAAAGGAAATGACCAGTTCCGATTTGAATCAACCATCCGCTCAGCTTCAGACTATAACATAATAGCGCCGGTTCGAGACCTTAATCTCACCAGAAGTGAAGAGATAGAATACGCTGAAAAGCATGGCATACCCCTGCCCGTGTTCTCCCATTACAGTATAGACGAAAACCTGTGGGGAAGATCTATAGAGGGAGATATTCTAGAAGACCCCATGGTGGAGATGCCGGAAGAAGCATTTAACTGGACCCTCTCCACCTCAGATGCACCTGATGAACCCCGCATACTGGAAATGGAATTTAAAGATGGAATTCCCATAGCTCTGGATGGAGAAAAATACGATGCATTGGAGATAATAAGGGAATGTAACCATATAGCAGGATTACATGGTATTGGCAGAATTGATATTATGGAAGACCGTATAATAGGCCTAAAATCCAGGGAAAACTATGAAACACCCGGAGCGGTGCTGATCATAACTGCCCACAAAGCACTGGAGCAGATCGTCTTTACCCGGGAGGAACTGCGATTTCTCTCTGGTGTCTCTGAAACCTATTCTGAACTCATCTATAACGGCCTGTGGCATGAGCCTCTACGGGAAGATCTGGACTGCCTCATAGATAATATGCAGAAAAGAGCATCTGGGATTGTGCGGGTTAGAATGCATAAAGGCAACCTTAGGATTCTGGGTCGTGAATCACCTTTCAGCCTCTATCAAGAACAGGCAGTGTCCTTTGAAGACAAAGAAACCGACCAGACTGAAATAGTGGGCATGGTTAAAAACTACGGGATACAGGCAGCTTGCTTCCAAAACGTATGCCGGAAAGGTTGAAAATATTTTTAATTTTCTACCACTTTTTTTTAATTGAATATAAAATCACAGCAACATATTTTAACAAGTGAAACTATATGACCATTAGTCATAATATGAAGTTTTTGGGTTAAACCATGAGCAGCCGAATGGAAAGAAAAAAAGAAGAACGCAGAGAAACCATATTAAACGCAGCAGAATCTTTAATTGCAGAACATGGATATAAATCCATGACCATGGACCAGGTGGCTGGTAAAGCTGATGTTGCTAAAGGAACTCTTTACCTCTACTTTAAAAATAAGGGAACCCTATGTGCCGCAGTTAATGCCAGAATAAATAAGGAATTAAATACCTTTATAAAGGAAAAAATGGACCATTACAACAGTGGTTCTGAAAAAATACTTGCTTCCGGTGCCGCTGTAATTGATTTTTCCCATAAAAATCCATTGAAATGGAAGGCAAGTACAGAACTTTATCAAATGAAATATCAAGACCAGGATGATCCCAACGTGCAGGAATCAATCCAGGAAGCTAATAAAACCGTTCAGATGCTTGCTGATGCATATCGCCAGGGTAAAAAGGAAGGATCAATACTTACTGATATAGATCCTGTAGCTACCGCCATATACAACCGAATGGCCATTAGTAATGCGTTTACACCTACTTCCGAGCAGAAATTACTCCTTGAACTTAACAATATAAGCCAGGAACACTATTTATCAGTTTCATGGAATCTTATAAATCGATCCACACATGTTAAATCCTCCATAAGAGAAGAAAGTGAAATTCCAGTCCAAGAAAGAAGAAAACCTGAAGAAATAGGCAAAGAAATAAAAGAAATCGTCAAATCAATGGAATTACCTACAGAAAATGCCTTGGACATCTTCAACGCTTGGAAAATTTTCTGTGAAATCACCATGGGCAATGTAAAATATGAAATATTGGAATCAGATGAAGACCATGTTCTATTTCAGGTTACTGAGTGTCCTATTTTTAACTCCATACAGGAATCAGATGCTCCCAAATATGAATTAGGGGAAGGTTGTCGAAACTTCAGTGCAGTTGTAGTGGAAAACCTGAACCCCAACTACACCCAGAGATTCAAGAAAATGAAATGTGATGGGGAAGACTGTTGTGAAGGTGTAATTGAGCTGAAGAACTCTGGAAACCAAAACACAATATAATTGATTTTATCATGAAAATAACTGCACCAAAAAAAAGCATATCCCTAAATGAAAAAAACCTGGTTAAAGGCGGATTTTTTCTGCTGGCAGCGTTGCCGAATTATATAGGAAACTATTCATTTAATTAAGTAAATACAAAATTCTTTTGAAATGATTCAATCATCTTTTTAATTAGTTATTTAAATTGATTCTGCAGTCTTTTTTTTATTTAAAATAAAATGAATTTTTTAATACGTATCATTATCCTGTTTATACACACCGATGCGGATGTGTGCACATTATATTTTTATTATTTTAATCGAAAATTTTCAAAAAAAGAGAATTTTTTTAGATTCTTTTAGGAGATTTTAACTATTGTTAGTAGTTGCAAACAAAGTATTTATACTATTGAATTCATATCACTAAAATAACGTAAGTATTTGATTACGATATAACATGATATCATTAAAAACTAAAATTTTGTGAAATATATCACATGAGGATTTTAGTTTGTGAGTATTATCACCAAATAAAAATATAAAAATTTATTTACTCATAAAACTCAAGTCATTTATGACCGAAATTTAAATTAATAATCCTTTGGGGGGATG
>JAJRAE010000223.1 GCA_028682985.1 Methanobacterium sp. | reverse complement strand
GTCAGGGGATTCCTGAGCTTGGATATAACTGGTCTGCCACCAGAACTGGCTGCAGAAACCAAGAAGATGCTGGACATGAGCTTACAGGGAATGTAAATATATACAAAAAATTTAATTTTTTTTTTATATACTAATAATAACAAAATACAAAGAGGTGTTTATTTATGTATTTAAATGGAGAAGCACTGGTAGGAGAAGGAAATGAAGTAGCCCATATAGATTTACTGGTTGGAGATAAAGCCGGTCCTGTGGGACAGGCATTTGCAAGCGCACTTACTAATCAGGTGGAAAAGCACACCCCTCTCTTTGCAGTAATTGCACCCAATCTGGTCTGCAAACCAATTACAATGCTAATACCTAAAGTCAGTATTCGTGGAATGGAAGATGCTGTACGTAACTTTGGACCGGCTCAGAAATCTGTGGCCATGGCTGTGGCGGATTGTGTAGAAGAAGGTACAATTCCAGAAGAAAATGTGGAAGACCTCTGTATCATTGTGGGTGTTTTCATTCATCCCGATGCCAAAGACAATGATAAAATTTATCGTTACAATTATGATGCAACTAAATTGGCACTCCGAAGAGCAATTAATCAGGAACCTTCAATAAAAGAAATTCTAGATAAAAAGGATACTGCTGAGCATCCATTTTATTTAAAAAACGATTAGATCCTTATTTTTTAATATTAAATTTCCTTTTTTTAGTACAAAAACGAATATTTTCTAATATTTATTCAATTTTCTTAAGTTTTATTAAATTTAATTCAAATTATAATTGGGTCTTTTAAACCAAATTTTAGAAAAAATAGCCTACAAAAGTGTTAATTTCCTTAAAACAAAGTAATAGATAATAAAAAGAAGATTATGTTTATTCAGTGATTATAATAAATTCACCGACTTTTTCTACTTTACCGAATGGAACCAGCAAGGTATCTCCTTTCTTTTTAGCGCCCTTAACATTGACATTTCGGCCTTTGTCCACCTTAATTACCACGTCTGTTATTTTACCTGTTTTACCGTTGATTATGAGTTCATCAAGCTCTCCGAGTATACGTGCATTGTTGGTGGCTACCTGATATCCCTTTATTTCACTCCAGACTTTTTCTTCCCCTTTTATTAGTTTTCGTTCTTCTACAACCATCTTATATCACCCATTATTTTATAGCCTGTTTGAAAGCTTTAAGCTCAAAATATTTCTCTAAGGATATTAGATCTTCTGGACTATTAATATTTAACGCCAGCTCAAATTTCCTCAGTTCCAATACTTCCTCATCTTGTTGATTGTTGTTTCTTCTTAATATATTTAATCCTGAAGGTACCATATCCCCCAGTACCAAATGGGGTTTCAGATCAAATTCGGTGAAAAATTCCAGTGGCACAGCTACACACATGGCCGGTTTACCGCAATTTATGTATTCAACTACTACATCATCAATAATTTCACCTGTGATCAGAGGAATATCGGCTGTGATAGTTAGTAGGATATCATCATCAAAATCTTCCTTATTAATGGTTTTAATTATATAGGCCAGATCCTCAACATATCCCAGTCCCGGAGTTTCCACCACCTTTATTCCTAAATTTTCTGCAAAATCTCTGGTAAGAGGTGTGTGGGGGCTGGTGGCTATAATTAAATTGCTGACTTCCCGGGAGGCTTCGACTGCTTCATATACATGTTGTATCATTGGTTTCCCCTGGATCTGGAGGAGTGGTTTTTCTCCTTCCATTCTCATACGGGTTCCTCTTCCCCCGGCCATAATAATGGCAGTAACCATTCTAGTACACCTGAAAACAAATCAATAACTTAAACTACCTTTATCTGCCTGTATTTTCTTCCTTTTGCCCAGTATACATCCTCCACCTCTTCGTCCGCCTAGGGGGACTTTAGGTGTTCCCATGGAGTTCATGCAGCGGGCCATAACTGCAGCACCCAATGCAAGGGCGTCTGCTACAAACAGCACATTTTCAAAGTAGTCCTTGGTGTATTCTAAAATTAGATTGGGTTTTCTTCCTGTGATACCTGCTCGGCCAGTAACGCCTAGTACGGAGCCTTCTGCAATTACCTGTTCATCTATGGCTTCATCTATAAGTCTTTTAACAATCAGAGCGCTTACATGATCAAGTGTGGCAAATAATGTGTGTATTCCTGTTTCTTCAAATATCTGATGTCCTAGATCAGTGAGTTTAGGGATATTACTGCCATTTTCACCTATATCACACCCAATCAGGGTGGTTCCTGCGTTGTAAGCCGCTTCTGGGTCAACCGGTACGGTACCGAATCTGTCCCGTCCTTCCGGTACTTTTCTGATATCCACATATTCGTGTATTTTTTCTGCGTACTTTTGAGCTGCTTTCCAGTCTGCATTTTTCAGTATGTCCTTGGTGTAAAGATCTAGGGCTGCTCCTCCTCTTTTATCCACCTTTTCGGTCCCTCGTATTATAGAGTCGGATACAGCTCCGGCCAGTCCACAGAAGTTACCCACGGTCCGGGCATAGGGTTCATCAGCATTGGTTATTCTCCCGGCTAGGGTGGTTCCGAAGTCCATAGAAACGACGGGATTACGGTAATCTACTTCTGTCCATTTAGCACCTGCTTTTATACCGGCAGTTACCAGTTCACCTTCCATCTCATTGGCCACCACCACTTTTCCTGTGGGCGGTACTACGCTTACCACTGCTCCGTCGAACATCACTTGATCCAGTAAGGTGTAGCTCTGCAGGCGTTCTGGGAAGTTGTCCACTGACATGGCTGGGGCCATCTTTCTAGGTGGAATACCAGCGTCCAGGCAGCCGTTGGCCAGGGCTATGATCAGGTCCCCCACCTCATCTGGTGATGCAAAACCCGCGGTTACTCCAGTGGAGCGAACCACAAAATCCAAGTCTTCATTTATATCGATCCGGGCTCGTTTAACTGATTCCAGGATGGTATTCTGGACCATTTCTGCTACGGATTCTTTGGTGAGTTCCACTTCCCATACGGTCTCTCCAAATACCTTCTCCCCTTCTTTGGGTGGTCGGATATCCCTGGTCATTTTAACGGTTTTATCCAGCAGATAAGTGTGGCTATCCCTCAGATTGGTGGCTGTTAAAATACATTTGGTAGTGGTGTTTCCCAGTTCCACTGATGCCACTATATAATATGTATCTGGGGTCATGGTTATGCCGGCACCCACTCTTTTTTTCACACTGTATGGGTTGTATTTAATATCATCAAAACCTACATATCTGCTTTTGGCGATTATTGGTTTGGGACTTCTTTTAAATATGTTCTTAAAAGGGGACAAAGAATTACCTCCGAATTAAAGGATTTATGAGAATAATCAATTTAAGATTCTAATAAATGTTGAATATAAATCTTTTTGAAATAATTATTTTATTAAAAATTAGCCAAAAAATATTACTTAATTTTAAAAAAAATAAAGTTTAGGCGATTATTCGCCTATAACAATTTGAAGAATGGATGTTCTTCGACCATTTCTGTTCCAAGGTCTTTAGCAGCTTCTGCAAGGAATATATCACACATTGCACATGCTGGGAAGGCCATGGAAGCGTTTTCGATTGGACCTATAAGTACAAAGTCTCCACCTGCCATCTGCATGATCAGGTTGGATCCTACATCAGCTACAGGCCAGGCTTCGGGGTGACCCTCTCCACCTTTGTCCTTAGATTTTTTGTAGTTTCTCATCCAATCCCATGCTGATGGTACGTTGTGGATACCTGCACCTGATGGGTATCCCCATTTACTTTTCTGCATAAAGGATGATCTAACTGCTGGTCCGGCTCCCTGTCCTAGTGGGGTAACTGCTACGTCCATGAGTGGTTTGTCGATTCCAGATTCAGCCGCCATTTCCAGGAGACCTTTATCCAGTACGCTACCACCGTTTTCCCATATGTCCAGTTTACCCTGAGGGGTCATGTCCATAGCGTTAAATCCTAAAACGATGGATGCTGAGAGGTCAGTTTCTCCTACTTGTACTATTTCTTCAGCTTCTGCTG
>JAJRAE010000044.1 GCA_028682985.1 Methanobacterium sp. | reverse complement strand
TGTCCACCACTAGGTTGATAATTTCTTTCTGTTCTTCCACATTATCTATATATATGCCCTTTATCGCTCCCTTTACCGGACAATTTTTTATACACTCTCCGCATCCTATGCATTTGGACTGGTCAATCATCAGTTTTTTATCTTCTTCAGATATTGCTCCTGCTACCTGACTGCATGCTTTTAAACACTTTTTACAGCGTATACATAGATAATCATCGATCACAAACATCTTATCTACAGGTAGGATGGTGAATTCTTCCCGGATAAGATGGTTCTCCCCACAAAGCAGTGTTTTGGGGTCGGTGGGGCATACTTCTGCGCAGAAACCACATCTAATACATCCCCTGGTGTTTATAACCGGATAGGTAATTCCTTCCTCATGGGCACTGTCACTGGACCTGATGAGTTTGATTGCCATGGGGGCGGGACAGGCAGCAGTGCAGGCACCGCAAGCTATGCAGTACTCCTTTCTTACTTCTGGAAAGTCCCTGAATCTGGATGGAACTTCCATTATCTCGGAGTCTGTTTTAGCTGCTGTAAATTTTTCTACCCATGATTTTCTGGCAAATTCGTATAGATACCATATTACTGAGGACATAAGACATCGTTTATTTTATTTCTTTTTTATACTCCAGTTTATATTCTGGATAAACACATTCCCTGGTTTGGCCTGTTTCATTTGTAATTACCACTCTTTCTGTGCAAGCAATGCAGGGGTCTACACTGGCATAGGTGGATATTGCATCAGCAACGGTTGCCACATCTTTTAGCATGTATTTTGCGCAGGCATCGATGTTCATGATGCTGGGTGTTCTTATGGATATGTCTTTTATGAGGTTTCCATTGGTTTCAATCATATAGGTTACTTCTCCTCTAGGTGCTTCATTTCTCCATTCACCATATCCAGCCGGGATTTTAATTTTTTTCCGAATTTCTCCTTCCGGTAAGTTTTCAATAACCTGTTTAATTAGTTTTATTGATTCAGTTATTTCATCAAACCTATTGATGGTTCTGGCGTAGTTGTCTTCATCTTTTCTCCATATCACCTTGAAGTCAAAGTTATCACGATAGGTATGATGTTGTTCTCTTAAATCATGTTTTAGACCGGATGCTCTCCCTATGGGCCCAACTGCCCTGGCCTTTATGGCATCCTCCCGGGTTAATTTCCCCACATCATGGGATCTCAGACCCACTAATGGTCCGTGCTCAAACATCTCCACGTATCTATCATATTCTAATTCTAAATTCAGGATTATTTTCAGTATGCTGTTTAAATGGGATTGATTTACATCCATCTTAACTCCACCCACCACATTCCAGCCCATATTCACCCGGTTTCCTGTTAATAGTTCAATAGCGTCCATTACCGGCTCCCGGAGGTATAACATATACATGAACAGAGTTTCATGTTCTATGCATTTGAAATAAGTTGAATTGGCAAGTAAATGGCTTTGTATTCTGTCCAATTCATTAGTTAATACCCTTAGATACTGGGCACGGAGAGGTGCTCTTTCACCGGCAATCTTTTCAAAGGTTTCAGCGAAGGTCTGGGTGTGGATGTAGGAACAGATTCCGCAAACCCTTTCTGACAGGTATATTCCTTTCTGCCAGGTTTTTCCCTTCATTACCCTTTCTATTCCCCGGTGAACGTATCCGTAATCTATTTCAGCACTTAATACCTTCTCTCCCCTGGTTTTTAGTTTTAAACGGAGGGGTTCTTTCAGGTTGGGGTGTACTGGTCCTATTGGTAATATCATACTTTCTGCCTCCCTTTGGCCGCTATTGCATCGGGGCCGGCACCCAAAATAGCTGCTAATATTTCGCTGGGTCGGGGTGGGCATCCGGAGACTTCCGCATCTACTGGTATAAATTCTGATACCGGAGCATATACGCTGCCCCCTTCCTGGTTAAACACATCCCCGGATAAGGGGCAATTTCCTATTGCAACCACGATTTTTGGTTCTGGTACTTTTTCGAAGATTCTTTCCAATTTATCTCTCCATTGTTCAGTTACGGCTCCTGTTATAAGCACTACATCTGCTTCACGAGGGTTGTTTGCTACGTATATCCCGTATTGCTCAAGATCATACCTGGGAGAAAGGAGGGCTACCACTTCTATGTCACAGCCGTTACAGCCTCCAGTACTTACTAAACATACATGAATGGAACTTTTTCGTATGATGTCTTTAAGGCCATTTAACATTTATTTACCTCTAAATATACCTTAAAATTTTTATTTATGGTTTTAATGATTTTATTTTTGGATTACCTTTTAGATATTCTACTAATTCTTTTCTGCCTTCTTTTAAGGCTTTTTCATATGGTTCATTTTTAGTTACAATTTTTAATGTTATTCTATTTTTTATTTCTTCTGCTTCTTCTAATGTTAATAAATTCATAACATCTAATAACCAGCAAAGCTTTAAATCCGAATGAATTCTTTCCTTGGTGCATCTGTATTTGGATGACTCAAATCTGGGATGTAATGCTTCCAGACTGGACATGTCCAGCCTCTTCATAAGGATTTCCTCCAGTTCTACTGAGGTGATGTTAAGTTCCTTGGAGAAGGGGATGATTATATCTTCCTGCCACCTGAAACTTTTAACTATCCTTCTTTTCATTCTCAGATATAGTTCTTCATCTGTTGCTGCCTCTTCTTCTTTATCTACGGCTATTTCTATTCGAAATTCATCTTCCATTTCTGCAGCAAATTCATCATTTATTTCTTGGATGTTGGTATCTTCTTCATCCATGTCATCAAATTCTTCTTTATCTTTCGGGATGTTAGTTTCTTCATCCAGATTATCCTGATCAGTTTTGATATTTATCTCAACAAGATCATCACCAGCCCGAGGGGGACTTGATACTTTCTCTTCTTCCCTGCGGTTTTCTTTACTCATGATATCACTGCCATGGCTATCCAGATTATGCCAGCCACTGCAAAACCAATTACTGTCTCAAATCTACCGTAACCTGGCCTCATTCCAAGTACCATTGCTATTAGAAATATCCCCAGTGTAATAGTGATGTAATAAGGAACAATTGACTCTAATATTACGTAATTTATGGTGATTACCCAGCCTATAAGGGCAAGGATTAGTGCTGGTATGTCGATGTTTTTCCTGATAAATGGTTCTGTGTATTTCTTGTAGCTTAATATCAGACCGATTATAGATCCTAATACGAAGGCAACTACGTAGATTAAATAGATAATTTGACTGTCAATTTTTTTAACACATTAGGATGTTATTAAAAGATATATGAAGGATAAGATTAGGTATAC
>JAJRAE010000161.1 GCA_028682985.1 Methanobacterium sp. | reverse complement strand
TGTCCGGGCAGACAGGCCACGTAACAGTGCTCCAGGTAGGCCATTCTGGACATTTCCTTCTGCTCCTCCAGACTTGCCCCTACCACCTGTGTGAGGGGATGGTTCACCATTACTTTCGAAAGACCCATACTCTGGGCCAGATCTAATATATGGAATGTATCTTCAACCTTAAGATGGCCGGTGGCCAGTACCATTTCATTTTCCAGGATAATGGTTAAGATATCTTCAAGCAGCTCCTCAGTCTTTTGGTCCCTGTTTATTTTTATCTGGTCCCGGGATGTGGTGGGAAACCATACCACCTTTCCACCCATCATAGCTGCGGTTTTAACTGCCTGGATATTTAAACCACCCATACTCTGGTTCAGGCATACACCGCCCCAAACCAGGAATCCTGTTACTTGACTGGCCAGTACTGCTCTTCCTGATGTGGGCTCGGCATGTGATTTAATAACAACACCCATCATCTGCTCATTTTTTGCCTGACTGGCTGCCTCTATATCAGATAATAATCTGGGTTTAATGTCCGGTGCGGTATGCAGGTGGGTGTCGATGAAGCCTTTAAGGGGATATTTTTTTGACTTTTTCATAGAGGTTTCCACCATGGGAATCCATTGTAACAAAAAGAGGCCCGAAATCCTTCACTTCCAGTTCCCAGACCGCTTCGGGCACACCAAGGTCAATCCAGTTAACATTTTTAACCTCAACTACGGATTTCATATAAAGTGCCGCACATCCCCCAACCGCTGAGAGAAATACAGCACCATTCCTCTGCAGAGCATTTTGTGTGTCCCCATCCATACCTCCTTTTCCTACCACTGCCTTAACACCTTTATCTAGTACCTGAGGCTGGTAGGGGTTCATCCTGGTGCTGGTAGTGGGTCCTATTGCCACCATATAATATTCATCTTCCTGTTTACCTATGATGGGCCCGGCATGAAATATCACCGCCCCTTCCATTTCCACTGGAGAACCTTCTTCCACCATTCGTTTATGTGCGCTGTCCCGGGCGGTGTAGATGGTCCCGGAGATGTACACCGTATCTCCAATAACCAGTTTTTCTGTTTCTTGTCTCCGTAGAGGGGTTTTAAGTTTAACTTCCATGCCAACACTTCCTCTTAATGTTAATCTATACAAAATATAAAGACCCTTATAACTAATAAAGACTATATGATTCTAGATAGAATTTTATTACAAAAATTTATTTAATGATAAAATAGAAGCTTTCTTCTTAAAACATGAAAACATTTTTTATAGATGAATTAAACATTTAAATTGCATTTAAAACCTTAAATTTTAATAACCATTGAGGATTCCATGTCAGCTATTGATAACATTATGAATATGACCAAATATATGGTCACCTTACCGGTAACCCATATATCAGTATTTATCATCATCTTTTTAAGCTTCTTCACCGGTATTATAGCTTTTCTTATCGAACCGGGAAGCAATCAGTCTATACTATCCAGTATAATATATGGTGGATCTGCTGGATTCCTGATTTTTGGTTTGATGTCCATCATGGCCGGTGCCATTACTACACCCCTGGTTAATATGCTGGAAGGAAGGCATATGAAAATGAAACAATCCATGTTCCTCTCCCTTATTTCCATGGTCATCGTGGCCATCATATACCTCATTGGTACTTTAGTATCCCATTTCTCCATCTACAACTACACCATCGACGCCCTGATCTACGGCTGTGCCATAATATTCGCCTTTCGTACCATAATCATCTGGGGCACATCCAACATTCGACTCTTACCATCAGTGCTGGTGGCCGCCACCCAGCCCACTCTGATACTGAGCATGGTTATGGTTCTGGTATTTCTAACCAGCATAACTACCAATCTGGGAGATTTCAGCGTATTAGCTCTTCTTTTAAAGATCATAATAGCATCATTAATTCTAGTAATCGCAATATTTTCCTTTGTAGTAGTAATAGAGTCCCCTATGCGGAAGAATCTGGGAGTAGGCGGATTGGAACTCTTAAGCCTCTTCATAGCCCATATTAGTGAAGGATCACAGGCTATGGAAGTGGTATTTGAAGATATGGGTGAAAACATCCAGACCCTGGTGGGAATCCTCAGCTTTAAAAATGAAAAGGGTATCAAGGCCTTGTTCCTATCCCCGAGCGTACACCCAGGACCAGTAGGTGAAATAGGGGGCGGTAACATGCCCACCATCCTGGGGCAGAAGTTCGGAACCTTTACCATGGTATCCCACGGACCATCCACCCACGACTTCAATCCAGTATCCAGCAAGGAACTGGTTAAAATAGAGAAAACCGTGAAGGAAGCCCTGAAGGATATGAATTACAGCAGCCAAGCCAGCCAATTCCTACGGGTTAAAAATGAAAAAGCTCAGATAGGAGTCCAGTACTTCGACGACAACTTGGTTTTACTGGTAACTTTCTCACCCTATGGATTTGATGATATAGACTTTGGAGTGGGACTGGCGGTGATGAACGCTGCCAAGAATAAAGGAGCCCAGAATGTGATGATGGTGGACTGCCATAACAGTTTTATCCCGGACAGCCGGATACTCCCCGGGAATAAGGAAGTATTCCAGCTACTGGGAGCGGTGGAAAAAATCGAGAAACCACCCATAAAGGAAAGCATTCGGGTGGGATGCTCCTACGACCCAATGGATGACTATTCCAAGGAACAGGGAGTGGGGCAGAGCGGAGTTAAAGTCATGATCATAGAAGTGGGAGACCAGAAAACAGCTTACATCCTTTTAGACGCAAATAACATGGTATTAAACTACCGGGAGAAGATACTGGAAGCAGTAAAGGCTCTGGGAGTTGACGAAGCCGAAGCAATGACCACTGATACTCATTACGTTAACACTCTGTCAGGCGGCCACAACCCTGTCGGTTCCCGGAAACAGGAAGAGATAATAGAAGAAATAGTCAAATGCACCAGAACTGCTTTAGAAGATTTGGAGCCGGTAGAAGTGGCCATGAAGGTGGCTGAGATCGATGATATAAAAACACTGGGCCCCACCCACGCCACAGAACTGGTCACCACCATAAGCTCTATAATAGCGGTGAGTAAAGTCTTTGCACCCCTGGTATTCGTATTAGCCCTACTTTTCGCCTTTTTATGGATATTCTACGGTGTATAAAAGGGTTATTTTAAAGAATAAGAGAAAAAAGGGTTTTATAGAAATTTTTTTGGGTAGTACAAAAAAATGGTTTTTATAAAAAAATAATATTTAAAAAAAAAAATTTTACCAGTTCAGGATCAATGTCCAGGTAACGACCCATATAAAGACGAATGGAACTATTCCGCTCCAGAGCCAGCCTTTAAAGCCGCCTACACTTTCTTTACCAAATATTCTCTCTGCCAAATTTCCAGTTAGGTACAGTATTATGAGACCAACTAGAACAGCCAGAACTTCATTTTTACCTATAGCCCCGATTGCTCCGGATGCTATGATAAATGAAAGATAACCGGATATTATAGCAGTTACAGCGTGTAATGATGTTAATTTAACTTCAATCTCCATAGAATTTTCCTCCGTATCTAATAATTAATAATGGTTTATATATAAATATAATTGAGGGTTCCAATGAAAGCCATGTCAAATGTAGATATTTATGCAATTTCCAGTGAATTAACCAGACTACTGAAGGACGCCCGCTTCCAGAAGGCATACCAGCCCAGTAAAGATACTGTTTTAATCCGGTTTCATATACCCGGATCTGGCAGGCGGGATGTGGTATTTCAAGCTGGTTTAAGGGTTCATACTACCCAGTATCCTCCCTTGAATCCCAAGGTACCTCCAAATTTTCCCATGTTACTGCGGAAGTATCTAAGCGGCGCAACCGTCAGTGAGGTGCGCCAGCACCACTTCGACCGTATTCTGGAAATTGAATTCCAGAAGGAACATAAATTTACCCTGATTATAGAACTTTTCTCCAAGGGCAATATAATACTTTTGGATGAAGAAGGCCAGATAATACTTCCCCTTAAGAGAAAGTTATGGCAGGACCGCCGCATCACCAGCAAGGAAACCTATAAATATCCCCCAGAAAGAGGAATAAATCCCTTACACGCAGGTAAAGATGAGTTGAAGCAATTATTTGAAAATTCCACCACTGACATAATAAGGACACTTGCAAAAAGCGGATTTGGAGGCCTCTACGCAGAGGAGATTGTGCTTAGAACTGATGTTGATAAAGATAAGGAAGCTTCCGAAATAACTGATGAGGAACTGGACTCCATATATAACTCCTTAAGGGAGGTCTTTGACCCCCTACTGAATGATGATTTCCATCCACAGATCGTCACCGATGAAAAGGAAGATGTTCT
>JAJRAE010000213.1 GCA_028682985.1 Methanobacterium sp. | reverse complement strand
GATCTCCCTGGTGGAAGTGGGGGCTGTTCATCATGGCTTTATGGAATGGTATTGTGGTTTTTACTCCAAGTATGATGTATTCTGCGAGTGCTCTTTTCATCCGGTTGATGGCTTCATCCCGATCCCTTCCCCATACTATCAGTTTGGATATCATGGAATCGTAGTAAGGGGGTATGGTGTAGTTCATGTAAACTCCGCTGTCCACTCGAACTCCCAGCCCTCCTGGGGAACGGTATCCTGTTATTTTACCGGGGTTGGGTGCGAAATCATTTAGAGGGTCTTCTGCGTTAATACGGCATTCGATAGAATGTCCGTTCACCTTTATTTCCTCTTGCTTGCAGCATAACTCCTCTCCTGCTGCTATCTTTAACTGTTCCTTCACTATGTCTAGTCCAGTTATAGCTTCGCTTATTGGATGTTCTACCTGGACTCTGGTGTTCATCTCCAGGAAGTAAAACTGCCCCTTAGAGTATAAGAATTCCACTGTACCGGCGTTGGTATATCCAATTGATGATGCGGCTTTAACTGCTATCTGGCCCATCTTCTCCCGGAGTTCCGGTGTCATGATTGGTGAGGGTGCTTCTTCAATCAGTTTCTGGTTTCGTCTCTGGATGGAGCATTCCCTCTCGGCTGCATGGATGGTTTTTCCATGTTCATCCGCCAGGATCTGGAATTCAATGTGGCGTGGTTCCTCCACATACTTCTCTATGTATATAGTAGCATCTCCAAAGGCGGATTCAGCAACAGATCTGGTGGATTCTATAGCCCGCAATAATTCGTCTTCTTCACTTACTATGCGCATGCCTATTCCACCACCACCTGCTGAGGCCTTAATCATCACCGGGTATCCTATTTCCCGGGCTATTTCCATGGCTTCTGTAACATCTTTTATTCCCTTTTCGGTTCCAGGGACGATGGGCACACCGGCTTCTTTCATAAGTTTTCGGGCAGTTATTTTATCTCCCATGGCATCTATCACGGACCATTGAGGTCCGATGAGTTTAATCCCGTTTTTTTCACATTCCCTACCTAGATTGGAGTTTTCTGCTAGGAATCCATAGCCGGGGTGTATTGCTTCAGCCCCTGCGTCCTGTGCTGTTTCGATGATCTTATCAATATTTAAATAGCTCTTAATAGGGGCAGGTTCACCGATAGGATGTGCTTCGTCAGCATATTTGGCAAAAAGAGAGTTTTTATCTGCTTCGGAGTAAACAGCAATGCTTCTTACCCCCAGTTCTCTGCAGGCTCTCATCACTCTTATGGCTATTTCACCACGATTGGCTATTAGTATCTTGTTGAACATATTAGATCTTCCTTAAGCGTTAAAATTTAATTTCCTGACTAAAATATGAATTAATCCCTATTCTGGCCTGGTTATAAATTTTTCTGGTTATTTAATCTATTAATTAACATGGAATATATTTTTTTCCCAACTAGGAAAGAATCAATCCTAATAATTTATTTTAATATGAATATTAAATGGAGAAAACCTTCAAATAAAGGTGCAAATAAATACCATCATTAATTTGAATGAGGATATGATGATAAAGAAAAGGCATTTAGAGATAGTTCTACAGTCTATACCTACTTTTAATAATCCCCGGGCTGATCTGGAACAGTACAAAACACCAGCTATTATAGCTGCAGATATCCTATGGAATGCACATGTACTGGGTGATATTGGAGGATTAAAAGTGGTGGATCTCGGTTGTGGTACTGGTATATTCTCTATTGGGGCTGCCTTATTAGGGGCCCGGGAAGTGGTTGGTGTGGATATTGACCAGAGTGCCATTGAAATTGCCAGAAAGGAAGCTTCCAGTAGGGATATGGATGAGGTTGCTACATTTGTAGTGAATGATATTCTTGAATTTAATGATAAGGGGGATACAGTTATACAGAATCCTCCCTTCGGAGCACAGAAGACCCATCATAAAGAAGCAGATCGTAATTTCATCGAAAAATCAATGGAAGTTGCCCCGGTGGTCTATTCATTTCATATAGCAGAAACATTAGATTTTGTTACTGAATATTTTAAAATTAATGGGGGTCAGATTACCCATACCTTTAAGTACAAATTCCCCATCCCCAGAACCTATGAGTTCCATGTTAAAGAGAAAGTTATGGTGCATGTTGTTGTGGTCCGTGTCCAGAAAGAGTGAAAATATGATAAAAATAGAGTAATGACAGGTTTTAACTAAATTATAAAAATTAATTTGAATATTTTTTCTCATATATTATAATAGAAGTTTAGTAAATCAATGAAGTTTTGTTATATAATATATTATAATAAGAAGTAAAGATCTATTAAATAATATAATCAAAATAAATTTACAGCAACAAATATATATAAACCTATAGTAAAACAGACATTAAAAGATGGAATCCAAACATTTATCCATCTTCATACCAGCTTCAATACTGGCTGAAACCAAAGATTTAAAACTCAGAACCTATAAAATTGGTTTGATTGGTAGATCTGCCGCCCTTTTTCGGGTGGACAGAATCGTGATTTACAGTGATAATTCTAATAGGGAAGAGGTAAAGTTTATTAGTGATGTTCTCACTTATATGAATACACCTCAGTACCTTAGAAAAAAGGTATTTCCT
>JAJRAE010000162.1 GCA_028682985.1 Methanobacterium sp. | reverse complement strand
GGTATATGTTTTCCCCACCCCGTATGATCATGTCTTTGATCCTTCCCACGATTGTGTAGTAACCTTCTTTATCCACCGTGGCCAGATCACCACTGTGCAGCCATCCGTCTTCTTCAATGGTTTTTGCAGTCATCTCCGGCATTTTATAGTAGCCTTTCATTACATTGTAACCCTTGCACATTATTTCACCAGGTAGATCAGGCCCTAGGGTTTCTCCGGTTTCAGGATCTATTAATTTAACTTCACAGTGTGGCATGGCCGTGCCTACAGTTTCCACCTTCTTTTCTATGGGGTCATCCACACTGGTCTGGGTAAATACCGGGCTGGCTTCAGTTAGTCCGTAGGCTATGGTAACCTCTTCCATGTACATATCCTTCATTACCTTCTTCATGGCTTCTATGGGGCAGGGAGAACCGGCCATTATCCCGGTACGTAGTGAGCTCAGGTCGAAGAGGTCGAACATGGGGTGGGTGAATTCTGCGATGAACATGGTTGGCACGCCATAGAGTGCTGTGCATTTCTCTTTCTGTACTGCGGCAAGTACTGTAAGAGCGTCAAATACTTCCACCATTACTGCTGTGGCACCGTGGGTGATGGTGGCCATTATACCCAAAACAATACCGAAACAGTGAAATAAAGGCACCGGCAGGCATACTTTATCTATTTCTGTGAATTTCTGCCTCTCTCCAATGTAGTAACCGTTGTTTAGAATGTTTCTATGGGTGAGCATCACTCCCTTGGGGAAGCCTGTGGTTCCTGAAGTGTATTGCATGTTGATTACTTCATCATTTTTAAGGTTCTTTTTAATCTTAAAAAACTCATCGTTTGGGGTGTGTTTACCCAGAAGCAGCAGTTCATTGGTGTTGTACATTCCCCGGTGTTTTTCCTGTCCTATATATGCGATATATTTTAAGTGGGGGAATTCTTCACTTTTAAGATTGCCTCTTTCCTGAGTTTTAAGTTCGGGTACCAGGGAATAGACGGTTTCAATGTAATCCACATCCTGGAATCCGTCTATCATGGCTAAAAGCTTCATATCTGATTGTTTTAATACATATGCCAGTTCATGGCTTTTGTAGGCGGTGTTTACTGTTACCAGCACTGATCCGATCTTGGCGGTGGCCAGCATAAATGTAAGCCAGTCCGGCACGTTTTTAGCCCAGATACCCACATGATCTCCCTTGGTAATTCCTAAAGACAATAGTCCCTTGGCCAGTAAGTTGGCACGTTCGTCGAATTCTTTATAGCTGAAACGCAGATCTCGATCTGGATATACCAAAAAATCCTGGTCAGGATCCTTTTTGACCATCTTCTCGAAGAAATCACCCAGAGTATCCTCAGTAAAAAGCATTTTTTAAAACCTCTTAATGTTTTTATCCAAAATTAATCTTTTTCAAAATTAATCTTAAAAAAAAATTGATTATATCTATTTTAACAATCCTTCAGTTTTTACCAGATCATCTTCTTGTATTAGATGTTTTTCCAGTGATTTTCGGATTGAATCTGATATTGTTTTGGATTTTTCTTCCATAAAATCGTAGCATACCAGTACGGCTTTTCCTCGTGCCTTTAATTCATCGTTTTGCCAGGCTTCATGTCCGATGGTAAAGGAGGTGTTGCCTATTTTGGTGATGTAGCTTCTGATTTCCACATCCTCTCCATAAAACATCTGCCCTACGTAATCGAATTCTGTGCGTACCAGTATTAATTTCCATTTATCATAACTTAAATCCAGATCAGGAGTGAATAGACGGAATATGGGATTTCTTCCGATTTCAAACCATTCAACCAGTGCTATGTTGTTGATATGTCGGAGTCCATCCGCATCTCCAAATCTAGGAGTGACTTTTGTAGTAAACATTTTAATCCTCTAAAACTGTTTTTAATTCCTATAATTTATTCAATTTCAAACCTAATTTTTTAATTTCTTCTAAATATTATTCCTTCGAACCCTAACTAATAATTTCTTCTAAATATTATTAAAAGTTAATATCCAATAAAATAAATTTAAAGTGGTGAGTATACCACAGCTAATATTTTGGCCTCATTTTGGTGGGCGTGCAGTTCATGGGGTATAACTGAATCATAGTAAATACTATCACCGGTATTTAAATGATATTTTTCCTGACCATAAAGGAGTTCAATTTGTCCTCCCATTACGTAGATAAATTCTTCTCCTTCATGTGTGGAAAGCTCATATTTATCAATCTTTTTTGGATGCAGATCCACTATAAATGGTTCCATGTGTCTGTCGCCTTTTCCATAGGCCAAGGAATAAAGATCAAGGGTACTCTCTTCCAGATTACTTATACTGCCTGTGAAATGAATTATTTCTTCTGATTGGCCTGCTTTAACTACAAAAGGTCCGTTTTGAGGCATGTCATCCAGAAAAGTCCCTAGACGTACCCCTAAAGCTCTTGCAATCTTAAAAAGCGGAGTCATTGAAGGTATAAAGGATCCCTCTTCCAGGCTTTCTATTAGTTCCACACTGTTTCCACTGGCTTTTGCAAGTTCTTCTACAGTCATTTCCTTGCTTTCTCTAACCTGGCGAATTTTTTTACCTATTTTATTATCCTCTGACATCTAAATCACGATTTTTAAATTAATACATTAAAATTTCTAATAAATCCAATATTTACAAAAAAATATTTAAAAAAACTCCTTTTAACCAGTGTCTTGATTTGTCTGATTATCGGTGTTATTATCATCCGTATCATTGGACTTGGTCTCGTTTATTACTACATGAGTCATTAAATTTACTGGTTTAAAATTAGGATCATCAATCTGAGTTATTTGTTGCTGATT
>JAJRAE010000140.1 GCA_028682985.1 Methanobacterium sp. | reverse complement strand
TTATTAGAGAAGAATTATAGGGATAAACTTGATGAAGATGGCCTGGAATATATTGGATTTGTAGTGGACGGTGCTCAGAGAATGCGTGAGTTAATAAATGACCTATTACTTTTCTCCCGTGTTACCACTGCTGCAGGCAAATTTGAGCAACTTGATTTAAATAAACTCCTTGATGAAGTTTTATTTAACCTGGAAATTGCAATTGAAGAAAATAATGCAGTCATTAGGAGTGATCCTTTACCTGTAATTTTTGGTGATTATTCCCAGATGGTTCAAGTATTCCAAAACATAATAGGGAACGCAATTAAATACAGAAGCAAAAAAACACCTGAAATCCAAATATCTGCCCGTAAACAAGATGATTATTGGCTATTTTCTGTTAAGGATAATGGAATAGGATTAAAGCCTCAATTTTCCAGTCAGATTTTCGAGATATTTAGAAGACTACACAATCGGGATGAATATGAAGGAACAGGTATGGGCCTAGCCATAAGCAAAAAAGTTATAGAAAAACATGGTGGGCAGATATGGGTGGAATCAGAACCTGATGAAGGTTCAACCTTTTATTTCACCATTCCTAAATAAGAAATAGACATTAATCAATAATAATTCTAATTTTCTTGTAGTTGAAATTAAATTTATCAGATTAATGTAGATGTTAACTTCCAAAATAATAAAATATTTTTTTGAATAATACTTTTACCGAAAAAATATTCATGTAAAATAAATAATCTATAATTCAAGATGGTGTTTGATGAGTATGAAGTTTGAAAAATTGGATATAAAGAAACACAGCCCTTATAAGGTTGCTGAGCTTTTATATGAAACTGATCAAAGTATATTCAATTTTTTATACGGAAACAAAGCCAATGCAGCGAAAATTCTTGAAAAATTGGTGAGTCTCGGTGGGAATAATTTAGGGCATGAAAATATTTATGTAGTCACCCAAAATGAGATGGTTATTGGAGTACTGCTGTACTTTGGGGGTAATCATCATAAGTTCGGTGAATTGAAGTTTCTTTTTAAAAATTTAAATCCAGTTGATGCCTTTCGATTTTTACTAATAGATTTAAAAGATAGTTTGATACTGTCACACCTTAATAAATGTGATTTTTACCTGGCTGGTGTTGCTGTTGATGAGGAATTCCGGGGGCAGGGAGTGGGTAGTTTATTACTGGAGGAAGGAGTAAATATGGCACGAAAGAGGGGATGTGAAAGGGTGGTCCTGGATGTTGCACTGGATAATCCTGGGGCGAAAAGACTGTATGAGAGAATTGGCTTTAAAGTCTTTAATAAAAGAAGCTATCCCTGGTTTAGGGGGAAAGTAGGGATGTTTAATATGGAATTAAATCTTAAATAAAAATAATTTTTTTTTAACAAACCATATTCAAATGATTTAAAAACAAATATCCTTTTAAAATAAAGCTCTTAATTCAAATCTCCCTTATTAGAAAAAAGCTCTTAATTCCGGCTTTACCATTAAATTTACAATAAAAAATATTATTAAAATTTCCATTGATTTGAATAAAAGATTTAACTAAAAATTGATATATATAATGTTAGAGATGATTTTCTTTGAAAATAATTTTTGGGGAGTTGTAAAATGAAAGCAAGTGAATTTATTGGAATGAAAGTTTTAGATAAGGAAACTAATGAAGTGGGTAAGGTAGCGGAGATATCTTTTAAGTTAAAAAAATGTTTGGTGGAGAATATTATAATTTCCACCGGCGGTACTTTAAATAAAAAATATTTTGCTATACTAAATGCGGATATAGCTGAAATAGGTGATTATGTACTTTTGAACCTGAGCAAAACTGGTGTTGAGGGAAAAGAACATTTAGATAAAATAGAAGATGGAGCACCTAAAGGATCTCTCTTTAAAGACATTGTGGGAAAGGTGGTGCTGGCTCAAAAAGGTATGGAAGTGGGTAAAATCACTGATATGTACATCGACCCCAAAGGCTGTCTAATAAACAATGTAATTATTTCAACTGGAGGAACCTTTAATAAGAAATATTTGATGATAGCTGATGAAGATATTCAGGATATAGGTGACTATGTAATATTAAAATTAACAAAAGATGAAGTAGAAGAAAGAATTGAAGATTAAAACATATTATAAAAAATTTTTAATTTTTGTGGTGATTTATTATGATAACAGAAAGTGTAAGATGTTCAAGATGCGAAAAATGGTTTGAAAGAGAAAAAGAGGAAGCTCGCGAAATTGAAAAATCAGGTAAAGTAGGAAAAGACATCTGCCCGGAGTGCGACGACGAAATAAAGAAAGAAGACTAATATATATTTTTTTAAACAATTAAGTTGACAAATATCATGCCTGAACATAAACAAACCGAAATAATAGTAGACGATTACCCTATGCTGGTGGATGAGGGTTTAGAAGATGTAATCAGCAACTTCTTTAACTGGGATATTGAAACCTGTAATTCCTGTATAGATATGGATGGATCCATATGGATAGAGTTCTGTGACTTCGAAGATTGGGAACGATTTTTACAATTAGCCCTACGTAACAACATCTTAATCAACGGCGAACGTGAAACATTATGGGATTTCCTTCAAAAAGCAAAAGTAATCCTGGTATTTGATGAGGAAGTCATAGAAAATCCAAATAAAGAAGAAGAGGTAATAGGCACAGGCGTTCTGGTTATATGTGTAGGATTAAAATTTCCAAAAAGCCAGTTAGATGACTTTAAAGAGCTGTTCTTTGAAGTACTACCTATAAAATAAATATTTTTTTTAAACAATTTAAATAGAGCATTTTAAACATCATAAAAAACAAATATATATTTAGTAAATAAATTTCCTTAATCAAATTCTGGATATACTTCTTGTATTAAATTTTTGTATCGGAGGTTGGTATAAATGGTTTTAGATCAGTTGATGATGGAACGGAAGGATTTATTAAACGAATTAAAGGCATATGATGATCTTCAGATAGGATTAGAAAAGATAAAAAGATATAATATGGATAATCGTAAATATGATAAATTAATTGTT
>JAJRAE010000124.1 GCA_028682985.1 Methanobacterium sp. | reverse complement strand
ATCATTATTAGATGAGTTCAAATGAACAACATTGTGATGAATAATTTAGATGATAAGCAAATATAAAAAAATTAATTTTATCAGCTAATTTTTCTGTACACAAAGGAGATACTATGGATACATTAATTAACCAAACTATGTATAACGATAGGAAAGTAGCCCTTTTAAACGACTGGAAACAGGCGGCAAGAAGCGGTAAAATGGAAGAACTTTACATAGTTTATATGGATATCAAACAATTTGTTAGTGAGGTAACCATCGACACAACCACACCAGAAGAAACCAAAGAACAGGTAAACGCTCTTCTGGAGATCATGGAAAACTATGTAAAGGAAAAAAATTACACTTTCAGCACCTGAAAGAACTTTATAGATTATTTTTAATTCAGATTAATTTTTAACTTCCTATACTCTATTAAAGACACCAAATTTTTATTTAAATAAATGGAATGAACAGACTTTCTAGAGAAAGAAATCAACATATTATATAATATTAGAATACCAATTTCATTCATATTAAGGAGTGAATTCTTATGTGGGATACCAGTAAAGACTACCGGTTGATTGTGGCTCAAAAGTCTGTTGAACTCTTTTTAAGAACCATTGAAGGTGCGAATTTAAGGGGAAAATGGAACAAGAAAAAAGCTGTAACCAGTGCCAGGAACATGATTCCAGAAATACAATCACTCTACTACAGCTATCTTAATCCGGCCGAACTCGCCCAATCCCCCCAACTAAACCTTTTAGAAAAGGGATGTCAGGATATTATAGATGCACTGGGTGGTGATAACTGGCATCATCAGTTTATGGAACTGGTGGGTCGCGTTGAGAAAGAAAAACTGGAGGAAGCCATTGCAAAGATTAAATTCTTCACCAACACCATATCCGGCCTCAGAAGAAGATTGGAATTAGGAGAGATAAACGACCCCATAATAGGTATCGATATATTAACCGGACTCGTTTCCAGTGTGGGAAAGCATACCAGATCAGATAAATTATTGGTCTGCAACGTGAACATTGGAAGAGCAATAACTGTGATAACCAATGATCTTACAGTTAAAGACGGAAATAAAGTTGCAATAGCCATGCTCCCACCTGCCGTGTTTTTAGGAATAACCAGTGAGGGAATGTTCCTAGGCGGAGACCAGGGAGTATTAAAGGAAGTAACGGGTGAATTAGGGGGATTGCCCCATGGTATACCGCTTGAAGCTTTAAATGAATCCAGAAATTTTGTAGAAAGCTTTATTAAATAAAATCTGATTTATATTGAAAATTAATGAAATTAAATTTTATTTTTTATAAATATATTATTTACTCAAATATTTTAATAAAAATTTATTTATAATATAATTAATTTTTCCCGGGTCATATCCTGAACAGCGTATTTAACCCCTTCTTTTCCCATACCGCTCATTTTAAACCCTCCAAAGGGCATGTTATCCGTGCGGAAGGTGGCCCGGTTTATCAGAACCGTACCTGCTTCCAGTGCTTTAACAGCATATTTGGCATTTTTAAGACTTTCTGTAAACACACCGGCCTGTAGTCCATAATCAGTATTATTAGCCATTTTAAATGCTTCATCCACGCCATTAACCCGGATAATTGGGGCTATTGGTCCGAAAGTTTCCTTCTCAACCAGATTCATCTGTGATGTTACCTGATCGAGTACGGTGGGCTGGTAATAGGCACCTTCACGTCTTCCCCCGCAGAGCAGTTCCGCCCCGCCATTCAGGGCATCATTCACAATTTTTTCAACATGAACCGCGGCTTCAACATTAATTAAGGGGCCGACATCTGTTTTAGGATTCATTGGGTCCCCTATACGTAATTTTTCGGTGGATTTAACTAATTTTTCTAAGAATTCATCTGCCACTCTTTCATCCACAATCACTCTTTTAACTGCTATACATACCTGCCCCGCATTTAAATATGCACCATTGAGAGTTGCCTTAACAGCATCATCTATGGAAGCATCATCCAAAACAATCAGAGGGTCATTTCCCCCTAATTCAAGGTTCAACCTCTTCATACCTGTTTTTCGGGCAATAGATATTCCAATAGCCATACTACCAGTGAAGGATACTTTATCAACCATTGAACTGGTTACTAGTTCATCCCCTATTACACGACCATCACCGGTTATGGAGTTTAAAGCACCTGCTGGCAGGTGAGAATCCATTAACTCAGAAAGCTTTAAAGCAGTAAGAGGGGCCTTACTCGATGGTTTAAAGACCACTGCATTTTTAGCTGCCAGTGCCGGGGCAATTTTATGAATAGCCAGGTTAACTGGATAGTTAAAGGGGGTGATGGCTGAGACTACACCTAACGGTATCCGCACCGTGAATCCCAGGGTTTCCTCCCCTCCCAAACCCGCATCCATAGGTACAGTTTCACCATAAATTCTTTTAGACTCCTCAGCAGAAAGTAAGATAGTTTCCAGTGATCTTTCCATTTCCACTTTAGAGTCTCTAATGGTTTTACCAGTTTCCCTGGTGATTGATTTAGCAAATTCCTTAATATTCTCCCTGAGATCCTGATGGATATCATACAATATTCGGGATATTTCTCGTGAAGTAACTGATTCCATAATCTTCTTTGCCTTATTAGCTGCTATAATGGCATTCTTTGCATCTTGAAGGTTTCCATGTGGAACAGTTTCAATTATTTCCCCATCTGCAGGGTTAGTTACAACTATTTTCTCTTCACGGTCT
>JAJRAE010000138.1 GCA_028682985.1 Methanobacterium sp. | reverse complement strand
GGGGCACCGGCATCCTTTAATACTTTCTCCACAGCTTTAATTCTTTCAGGCGTCCGGTAGAACAGGTTTACCTCAATAGGAGCACCAATTAACTGGGCCAGTTCCACTATTTCCTCCGGAACTAGTGCTGCCGTATTACCATTTACCGAGATCACTGGATAACGGGCCAGAATAAGGGCAGATGCGGCTGCTTCAGTGGCTATCTCCGCAGTTTTTGGTGTCTTCTCACCTAAAAGATAGTCAAATGCTTCACCTCTTCCATGAGCAATTAAACCTGAATCAGCAAGGATTCCGGCTTTATACGCTTCCACCATACGCATCCGGAGTTTTAAAGACTGGTAGCGAGGATGATCTGTTGGTATTTCCTGTTTTTTAGTCATGAATAGTAATTCCTGAATTATCTATTAACAGTTTAAGTAAAAAAATGTAAATTATAGAAAAATTGAATTTTTTTTAGTGAAAGATTTCCAGTATTTCCAGAGGTTTATTTCCTCCGGTGCTGATGAGTTTTTCTTCGATTTTAAGTTTTACAGTGTCTCCTACCTTAGCACCTTTATTGTTTTCCACAATATACAGGTCGGGTTTGACATTGGAACGGATGTCATATTCCACTTTAACATGTGCCGTATTTTCACCTGCTTCTAAAACAGTTCCGTAGGTATAATTTCGGTAGTACCTTATCCTATATAATAGGAAAACCCCCACCACTGCAATTATGGCATAAATCAGGATGGAAAGAGAGGGAAGGGACTGGAAGGAGAAAGCCATAACCAGGTTTGAGTTGCCGCTTACCAGAACAATTATCACACCCACCGCCAGGTACATTAAAAAGAAATCACGGTAAGCATTGAAATCATCTGGATACATCAACTTTACCTTGTTAAATAATGTGTATAGTATAAATGCTGCGATAACTACGTCTATTATTAAAAATATGAAAAATGAAGGGAGAAAATTAAAGATATGCAAAATAGCAAATATTATAAATGCTCCTGATGCCAGTTGAAGTGTGAGGATTGTTCTTTCCTTTTCTTCCGATGTGTACTTTCCAGAGGTGTTGATTATATCAGAATTTTCAATCTGTTTAGATTCTCTATACTCTTTAGGAAAGTTTTTTTCCCTCATGTCGCTTATACCTTCACTTATCCTGGAGATATTTCCCTTCATATTCTCGGTATCGATACGCTGTCTTACCCTATCTTTGTTAATGTTCCCAATTTTTTGTGGTATCTTGGGAATGTAAAGTATGAGCATTCCTATAAAAGAAACTGTTTTGATTATTAAATCTCCGAATCTGGCAAACAAACCCAAATTAAAAACCCCATTTGATTTATTGAATAATAAATATAATACACTATCATATAAATTTAATTGGTCATTAAATCCACTGGATTTATCTAAAACTAGTAATAGTTTATATTTTTCTAATATTAAAAGAAAGTAATCAGGTTACCTGAACTGATATACTGGAACCAACATTCCAGGATATAATTACGTTATGCCAGCCCTTAGACACACTGCCACCAGTTACCGTTACATTATATGGTATGGTTGCATTAACATTGGGTTTTAATGTACTAGGACTACTAGCACTAACTGGAATATTATTTAAGTTGAGCATCAATAAATTAGAGCTGGAAGATAAGGTAGAACCCTGAGGGAAATAAACAGAAACAGTTCTTTTAGCACCAGGACCATTAGAATACACCACATTAACCGCGTTTACAATGGTTGAAAGAGCTGTCTGAGCGTCAGAAGTAACAGAAACGTTTTGGCTGGAACTTATTGCATTTCCAGCGAAGGGTATGGTAACTGTGGTAAGAATGATCAGGAAGATCAGTATTAGAAATAAATATTCCGCAGATGCCTGTCCTCTACTATCCATGTTAGCTCACATCAATCTATGTTATAGTACCGTACCATATAAATATTTAGTATAAAATCCAGTTCAATATATTTAAAAATATTATGGCCAGATCCCCAATTAAAAGAGATATCAATAGACCTATCAAAATAGAAGGAGCGAATGGAACTCCTTTCTTCACTTTAAAGTTGTCAGATATTTTCCCCTCATGGGATAACTTCTTTAAAAGTTCAATATCCTCATTCTTGAGCCCAGCAGCTAGTGTGCCCACCAACAGCTTACCAGGCGGGGTGCTTATTATGGATAAATCTCCAGTGCTAATTGCTTCTCTCATCTTCTGATAGAAACTTTTATCATCATAGAAGACCTTATCATCTTTCTCATAGAGTTTATGGGCTGCGATCATACCCTCAGAGAGCTCGTTAATTTTATAGTCATCCTGCAGGGCTTCTTTACTAACCCGGGTCAGTAATATTCTAACCATCTCAATGAAGGTGATGATTAAAAACAGAATTACAATACCGGATATGGTAACCATGTAGTTCTGCCATAAACCCAAAACTGTGGTTACTATGATTATAACAGCCTTGATATAAAGAGGTAATTTAGATATGAGATAGGAAAGGATAAATATCAAAATTAAACTTATTATAATTATCTGGAATGGTAAATATGGCGTTATTTGTAGGGTTATATATGCAGCTGCTGTAACCACCAGTGTGGTGATAATATTTTTTTTATAATTTTTCACAGGAGCAATCAACTCCTTTAACAGGTGGGGTTTATACTTGAATGAAATATAAAACACATAAATTAAGAGAAATGGAAGCATGGAAAGTATGCTGTTTATTATCAGGGTGAATGGGAATGGGTAATTGGCATAAATAGGCATCTGATAACTCAAAATATTGTAAGCAAATAATGGGGGATAGATCGGTAATAAAGCAGCCAGTGCTGTAAACAACTTAACATCTCCACCAGCCCAGGCACCCATCTTCCAGAAAAGATAACCAAGTACAAAAATAAATCCGGTAATCAAAGCTGCACTGATAATAAGCCAATAGTTTCCAGTAAGATAGGCATAAATCCCATCCAGAACCAACCCCACCCCTATAAGGGGGAAGGTGAGTTTGTTGGGTATTATTCCCCTTTTAATATCAGAGTAGCTGGCATATACACAGGCCAGAACTGCTATTATTGTGGCTAATAAAGGTATATAGTAAGTCTCCATATTTTCAACCATACTTAAAAATAATATTTGATTAGCCTATCCTATTTTTACGGTTGTCCACAGCTGCCTGCACAAATGAAACGAAGATAGGATGAGCATTGTTAGGTCTTGATTTAAACTCGGGATGGAATTGGCATCCTAAAAACCAGGGATGATCCTTTAACTCCACCATCTCCACCAGGAAATCATCAGGAGAAACTCCAGATATTATCAGTCCTTTATCCTCCAGTTCCTGCCGGTATTCATTGTTATATTCATATCTGTGCCGGTGGCGTTCATCAACCAGGTCCTGTTTGTAGGCATTTCTGGCTATGGTTCCCTCCTTTAATTTGCACGGATAGGAGCCCAACCGCATGGTTCCCCCCATATTTTTTATCTTCTTCTGCTCCAGCATAATATCTATAACAGGGTGTTTAGCGTTTTTATCAAATTCAGTGCTGTTTGCACCTTCAAATCCATTCATCCGGGCGAATTCAATAACCATGGCATGCATTCCCAGACATATTCCAAACAGGGGGATGTCATTTTCAACTGAATAACGGACTGCGTCCAGTTTACCTGTAATTCCTCTTTCACCAAATCCTCCCGGTATAAGCATGGCATCGAAATGTCGTATTCTATCCATGTTTATGGTGTCCTCTGCCCGCACCCATTCAATATCTACTTTAGTACCTAATTGAGCTGCGGCATGCTTTAACGCCTCTCTGATGCTGATATAGGCATCCTCCAGCTCCACATATTTACCTATTATCCCCACTGAAACTCTGGAATCATAACTCTTAAGAGACTCCACAATCCGGCTCCATTCATAGAGGTCAGGTTTATGAGCTTTAATCTTCAACCGGTCCAGCACATATTCACCCATATCCTCACTATTGAGTATCAGAGGAACTTCATATATTGAATGGGCGTCTGGAGCGTTAAGCACTGCTTTCCGTTCCACATCACAGAAATGGGCAATTTTATCCTTTATATGGCTGTCTATGGGCAGTTCGGAACGGCAAACTATTATGTCTGCATTTATTCCTGTGCTCCTTAATTCTTTGGTGCTATGCTGGGTTGGTTTAGTCTTGAATTCACCGGCAGCCTTCAGATAGGGTACGTAGGTCACATGGACGAACATTACATTATCATGTCCTTCCTCGTTACGCAGCTGCCTTAAAGCCTCCAGGAAGGGCTGGCTTTCTATGTCACCCACAGTTCCACCTACTTCGACTAAAACTACTTCTGCCTGGGTTTTACTTGAGATCTCCCTTATCATGGATTTGATTTCATCTGTGATGTGAGGGATTATCTGAACACACGCCCCCAGGAAATCTCCCTTCCGCTCCTTGTTTATTACAGCAGAGTAAACCTTTCCAGTAGTTATGTTAGATTCACCAGAGAGTTCTACATCTAGGAACCTTTCATAATGACCCAGATCCAGATCAGTCTCCATACCATCATCGGTTACAAAAACTTCCCCATGCTGGTAAGGATTTAAAGTACCGGAATCCCAGTTAAGATAAGGATCAATCTTTATAGCGGTTACATCCACTCCATAGGACCTTAAAATTCTCCCAATTGATGCAGCGGTAATCCCTTTTCCAATTGAACTAACCACACCACCAGTCACCATAATATATTTAGACAAGAAAATCACCCCAAATTAAGTTTTTTAGCCTTTACAACCTTTTTATAAACTTTTTTACGAATATTAACAACAACATTTTAAAATATAAAAAATATTTGATTTTGTATAATAAAAGCACTTCGGAATTTGATAAAAAATTAAGTATTAAAAAAATTATTTTTAGATGCAATTAAAAATCTCTTTGCTCGGAAATTAAATTGAATCTAAATTTTAATAAAGAAACTTATTATATACTGGAATACCGCAGGAAATTCTCAATAAATCTAAATCCGTCCATCAAACCTTGTGAACCTTTTTCAGATGATTTTTCATCATATCTAGCCACAGAATCTGATTCTCCCTTGGTTGAGAACATGGCGTAGGGTACCGGGTCCTTAGTATGAGTTTTCAGTGCAATAGGTGTGGGGTGGTCCGGTAAAATGGCTATTGCATATTCATCATATTCAGGAAGGCCGTCCAGCAACTTTCCAAGTATCCTTCTATCTATCCGTTCTATGGCCTGGATTTTCTCTTTTATATCACCAGCATGGGCAGCCTCATCAGGAGCCTCTATATGCATGAATACCAGGTCATGATCTTGGAGGGCTTTAAGAGCATATTTAGCTTTACCACAGTAATCTGTGTCATAATAACCGGTTGCTCCCGGTACCATGATATTAGTGAGCTTCAGATATACTCCCAAACCTTTAATCAAATCCACACCGGTTATGGTGGCTCCTTTAAGACCATATTTGCTATAGAATGATTCCATTTCCGGTTTAACTCCCTGGCCCCATAGCCAGACCATATTGGCCGTTTTTTTGTCTTTCTCCTCCCTGTGCATATTTATAGGGTGGTTTTTGAGAACATCCTGTGATTGACACATTATATTGTTCACTATGCGGGCTCTTTCATCTTCTTCTGGTTTAACCAGGTTATCGCTTATGGGTTCACCCACCACATCGTGGGGAGGAGTGGATTTCAGGGATCCCTTCTTACCATCTTTGCATACGAAGAGGTTACGGTAACTAGTTCCCAGATAGAACTTTCCGTACCTGTAGAATTTCTGGTTCAAAGCGGCGATGAGTTCTGAAGCTTCCTCAGTGGATATGTGGTCTGCGTTGAAGTCAGCGAGCAACCCTTCTTCTTCATTGATGAAGTTACATCGGAAGGCCACTTCGCCATCTTCCAGTATGGCACCTATGCTGGCCGCCTCCAGGGGTCCCCGGCCCGTGTAAAATTTCTCTGGATTATATCCCATGATAGACATGTTAGCCACATCAGATCCGGGTTCCATACTGGATGGTATGGTTTTTAAACGACCGTTTACACCTTTGGATGCTAAATGATCCATGTTAGGGATCTGGGCTGATTCCAGAGGTGTTTTTCCATTTAATTCTTTCAGGGGGTAGTCTGCCATTCCATCCCCTATAACCACGACATACTTCATTTTCATAACACCGATAAAGTTAAAATAATTTTTTAAAATAATCAACTGAATATAATTTTCTAGTATAATTTCTGAAATGATTTTCTGGAATGACTTTAGAATTTAGTTGGTCTTCCAGATGCTTATGATATCACTCATTATGGCGGAGGCTGTTTCCAATGAGCCTGCTCCCTTACCTACCACGGTTACATCATCTGCCAAATCCGTTTTGAGGGTGGCTACATTGAGTGTTCCATCCACTGCAAAGGGAGAGCCTTCTTTCACCAGTCTTGGTGAAACTTCCAGTGCATCTTCAGATACTTCGCCGATTAGTTTAATTAGGTATCCCTCTTTTTTTGCAAGTGATATGGATTCTGGTGTTATCTGTGATATGCCCCGTACTTCCACATCCTGGTATGTGGCATCAATTTTAAGGATGGAATTTGCCAGTATAACCACTTTACAGGCTGCGTCTTCCCCTTCAACATCCTGGGTAGGGTCAGTTTCTGCTATACCCAATTCTTTTGCTTCATTCAGGGTTTGTTCATATGATGATCCTTCTTTAGCCATTCTGGATAAGATATAATTAGTTGTTCCATTGAGAATTCCATATATAGATTCTATCCTGCATCCGGATAGAGTTTCATGTGCAAAGTTGATGATAGGCATAGCTCCACCCACCGATGCCTCATATTTGAACTGTACATTATTTTTTTGGGCTGAATCAGCCAGTTCTCTAAAGTTCAATGCTAATGGTCCTTTATTGGAGGTTACCACATGTTTTCCATCCTGCATGGCCTTCAATATATGTGATCGGGCCGGTTCTCCATCTTCTATGTTGGTGGGGGTTACTTCTATCAGACAGTCGTAGTCCACTTCTTCCAATATTTCCACTCCAGATATTCCTTCAGCTCCGTTTTCAGGATATTCGGATAATTTGCCTGTGCTTTTTTTTGTCTCCAGAAGTAAATTTAAATCCAGTCCTTCCAAATTAACTGCTGCACCACTTCTGTCAACAGCTGCGATCAAATTAAGATCCAGTCCATGATCTTCCTTTATCTGTTCCTTTTTCATCTGGAACACCCGGGCTACGCCCTGCCCTACAGATCCAAATCCCATGATACAAATATTCAAATCGATTCCCTCCAAATAAACTTAAAAAAATTTTAAACTTCGTTAATAACCATAAAACCTTTGGATTGGCCGATGTTCTTAATTTTGGCCATTATTTCCTTTCTTCTTCCCTGTTCAGCTTCAATAACTATTCGGGAAGCGGATTTTTCCGGGTGATCAGACATCTTCAAATCAAGGTCTGCTACTCTGACACCATCAATCCTGTTTAAGAGCTCTACAGTATCTTTAACATCCTTATCTACTATGTTTCCCACCATTATGGTGGTTATCTTCTCTTTTCGCAGGATTCCGTCCACCTGCATGATCTCTATGCGGGCTTCTTCAATATCATTCAGAACCTGATTAAGAGTTTCCTTATCCCCTTCTATGGTTATCTGTACCGGTACGGTTCCTCTTTCTGTTTTTACATCACGTTGATGTATAACTGCCACTATATTGGCACCTAATCGGCCAATTGGATTTAAAACATCCGTTAGCTGGCCAGGAACATCTAAAAGTTCTAAAACAAGATTAAGCCTCATTTTATCTAACCCATTTACCTTTTTCGGCGATTAGATTACCTTCCTCATCAACATGAGCATTTCTAAGTATTTTTTGGGGGTCTTTGTCTCTGCCCACATCTTCCCGTGATAAATTT
>JAJRAE010000177.1 GCA_028682985.1 Methanobacterium sp. | reverse complement strand
GGGAGCTGCATATGAAGGTGTTGCACCGGATAAACTAAGTGATTCATCTGTTTTGAGTTTGCTTAGCCCCCAATCTGATATCTTATAAACTCCATCTTTAACTAGGATATTGGAGAATTTAATGTCCCCATGTATTATGTGTTTGTTATGGGCATACTCTAATCCTTTGGCTACTTCATATATTATAGAGACTGCCTCTTTTAATGGTTTCATCTCCTTTTCCAGGTGATCTTCACAGTATTCTGTTTCAATATATGGGATGGGGAGTATCTTGAAATCATAGAGCTTCACTATGTTGGGATGGTCCAGATGGCTCCAGTTAGAGACCTCAGAGATGAATGTACGTTCAGATCTTTTATCAAAGGTTTTAGGTATTTTGATAGCTACCTTCTGACCTTCTTTATTCACTGCTTTAAACACCCGGCCAAATCCTCCTTCTCCCAGGTAGTCCAGATCTGTGTATATGGCTCTAAATTCGTAGAGCAATGCATTGGCTGATAACTTTTCAAGACGTTCAAATTCTTTTCCTTCAATGATAAGATAGGGTCCATGTAAATGGTGGAAGAATATGTTAAGTATGAACTGGATTAGTACGATTAAGCTGCTGATGGTGAAAATCAGCATGAAAGGGAAACCATAAATATCCCCTAGTACCACGGTTATTGCTGCAAATAGAAGGATAAGAACCAGGTTAATATATGAATATTTAGCTGATAATACCTGTTTGGTTATGATGTTGTATAGAATAAGTCCTGAAAAGAAAAGTATTATTATTCCAAATAGGAGCAGTGTGTAACCCAAATAGGGGTCATATAAACCGAACTGGGCAAAGTCAAAGAGATATAAATTTATGGGAATGAAAATGAGCAGGGTTAATATAAAACCGACCACATTATAACCAATTAATGCCTGGAATCTCCAATTTTTTATGGTGTTAATTTTTGTAAATACGTTTTCCTGTCTTTTATCCCTTCTGAACTTATATATCAGGCCAGAAAATAGAATTACGGCCAGTATAATAATTCCTACAAATCTATAAGCTAGATCTCCAATATTGACGGACATGGAGCCAGCAGTTTGATATTCTGTAACAGCAGGAAGACCTGCTAACCAGTTTATAGAGTTTAACCCTAGTTTCCAGCCGTTATCTCGGTAGATGAGGTAATTCATGAAGGTTCCTGAGGATCCCATGAATACTACTTTTCCTTTACCATATTCCATTGTAGAAACTAGTGGTAATGGACCGCCAGTTTCATTCGAATCTTTCTTGTTGTTACCGGTGGTTCCTTGTGAAGTTAGATATCCCTGATCTGCCCAGGAATCATTATCAGAGTAGGCGGTTACTGTGGAATTACCGGTTACCTTGAGGTAAGTTCCCATAATAAAATAAAAAGATGAAACATTCTGTGATAAAACATTGTTTGTCAGGTCTTTTACTGTAACAAAGTTTGGGAAAAACAGGTAATGTTGATCGTCAGCTACTATTTCATTATTTGCAAAAGTAACTCCAAAACTTTGCGCTATCTTATTAAATGAATAATTCTGATCACCATCATCATATCCCCAGCCGTAACCTGCTAAAAATAACCCACCACCATTATTTACAAAAGTTTTAATGTCGCTTATTTCATTATCGGTGTAGTTGCGTGCCGAACCCATGATAACCAGTACATCATACCCTTTAAGCTTTTCTGAAGTGATGGGCTTATCTGTTAGTCTAGTAACTTTAAAGCCGTTTTGTTCCAGTAGAACTGCAAAAGATGATGATCCAAATGTCCCTATGTTAAAAATACTGTAAAACTTGCCGTTATATAATTGAGACTCATCAAATAAAACATTAGGACTATCATCAGCAGCAGAAACAGTATTTAAAGACAAAATGATAGGTATTACCATCAAAGAAATTATAAAGAAAATCTTCAATGCCATGAATTTCCTTTCACCCATCATATTGTTTCCCCATTTTAAAAAAATAATTAATGGTTGATTATTTAATCTGACTAAAATATCTTTCTATTTATCGAATCCATCAAAGGTGGTTAGAAAAATGAAATAAAAGGAATTAACGTTATTTACCACATCCATATCCAGGGCTGAGTTTCATCATCCGTTTGTTTCAGATCGGAAGGAACTCTATTTTTAACTTCCTTAGCAAATGCCATAGCTCCATCTCTAAAACCAGCTTTATAGCCTTCCATAAATAGTTTCTTGTTTTCTTCTTCAGACAAATCAGCTATGGCTGCATCATATCCTTCATTAAATTCTTTGCTTCTTTTTCCTTTAGGCAATAATATCCCCCCATAATTTGGTTTTTTTATTAATTGTTATTGTTAAATATCACTATCATATTTTTAAATGTTTCTATAATAAACTCCCCAGTAATACTCAAGCGTAAGAAATACCTATTTCTAATAATATATTATTAAACTTGAAAAAGAATTAAATAAGCAGATAATAAAAGATAAAAAATAGTTACTATATCAATAGTTAAGGGGGGACTGATTTAAATCAAAAAATTTACTAACACATCACCAAAAAGGAACCTGCATCCTTCTGTATTTAAAAAGATAAGAAAAACTAAAGAGTTGATGGAAAAAGGTGTTAATCCCAGTGAATTCACTGCTCAGGGCGGTTTAGACCAGGAAACCTTCGACTTTTTAAATCAAAAAAGGAAACGGGAAAAAAAGATATTAAAAAACCAGAAACAAAAGCTTATTGAAAAATATGGTTCCATAAAAGAAACCCCCATCAAAGTAGGCCCCTGTAAGAAAATAGAACCCATGATTGGGGATAAAAGTGCACTGGTCCTCCTAACAGAATTTAAGGACGTTAAACACACTATGGGTCCTGAATTTTTCCAAGATTTACTTTTTTCTAAAGGTTCAGGTAGGAGCATGAGGGATTACTACCTGGAAGCCTCCTATAACCAGCTGGATATAGACGGTACTGTAAATAACCAGTGGTTCATCGCACCCCGGAATATAAATGAATATATTGATAAAACACCGGTCAAAGGATCTTTCCCCCTGGCCATGAAACTGGTGGAGGAAACCATTCAAAGGGCTAAAGTTAACGGTGTAAACTTTAAACCCTTCGCCAAAGATGGAAAAATAGAATTATTGACCATAATCTATGCCGGGGAGGGAATGGATACCAATTTAAGTGTAAAGACCATATGGCCCCATAAGGCTAAATTGAAAAATCCAATCGAAGTGGAGAAAGGTATTTGGGCGGATAGGTACGTTCTGATACCGGAGTATCCCCTGGAAGATATAGGTTGCATCTGTCATGAAATGGGCCATCTTCTGGGATTACCTGATTTTTATAATAATTACTCAACAATAGCCGGATTCTGGTGCTTAATGGCTGCCGGTGGTTTCCTAAATGGTAGTAAAACTCCCGCCCATCCCAGTGCATGGTGTAAGGTTCATCTCGGCTGGAGGGAACCGACAATTATCAATAATTTACCAAATGATTATGATATTCCAGCCATAATAAATGATGACGGCATGATATACAAATTGGAAGTGAAAGATTCTGATGGAAAGGAATATTTCCTTCTGGAAAACCGGCAGAAAAAAGGATTTGACAGTTACCTGCCTGACAGCGGTCTTTTAATTTGGCATGTGGATGAAGACCACTGCGTTAATCTGCAACCTAATGCAGATCCCAAGAATTACTTCATAACCCTGATACAATCAGATGGTAAAAACGAGTTACAGAAAGATAAAACAAAAGCAATAAAAGAGTTAGGACTTGAAGCAGCTAAAAAGGATTTAACTGGAGATGAAGGTGATGCCTATCCCGGTATAACCATTAATCGAACTTTTGATGATCAATCAAGACCCAACAGCAATACTTATAAAGGCAGTGAATCCCAGGTTAGAGTTTTATCAATCAGTGATTCCAGTGAAATAATGAAGGCCCAAATTGGGGTTCTGGAACCATCAACACATTCCACTAATAAATCTGTTGATAAAAAGGATAAAGAAAATTTTCTAAGATTTTTAATGGCCATTGCAAATTCCGAGAAAAAATTAACACCCTATGAAGAGGGGTATAATGCTGGAATTAAGGATGCAGGTGAAAAGTTAAAAGAAGAACAGGGTTTAAAATTATATGGCAAAGGATACAAACAGGGAAATCTGCAGGGATATAAAAAATACCTGAAGAAAAGGGAATAAAAGTCTAAGAAGTTATATAAGAGACAAACGTATATAATAAATCAGCTCAAATATACTATAGTCATTGATTATAATTTGATGATCCAGATGAACCGCACACAACTTTTTGGAGTTATTATAGTATTGGCTGCTGTAGTTATAATTGTAGCCATCATATGGAGTCTAAATGGAGTTTATGGCTGGCTTCAGAATGAAACTCAGGAAATAGTATTGGCTCTGGTTATGGCCATAATAGCGGGTGTGTTAATTGAATCAGTTTATAAAAAACTCTCACCTCAGTCCAAAATGTTAAAAACAACCCAGACTCGCCTGTCTGATCATAATGAATCACTGGCTAAACTGATTCTACCTAATAACAACAACATAATCGTTAACGGAGCTGAAAAAGTTATAGGTAGAGAAGACTTTCTGGGCGTGGTAACCTCTGATAAACTATATTTCATTGGGAAAGACCACTTTAAAATCGTGCGCAAAGATAAATCATACTATATACAGGATTTAAACACCAAAAATGGAACCAGTGTAAATGGAATCCCATTAGAGAGTAAAGACGTTCAGAGACTGAATGATGGAGATGAAATCATGGTGGCTAAATCCCTTCGCATCAAATATAATGAGTTCTGGGATTTAAAATAATTCCCTTTTTTATATTCATTGGAAATTTATATAAAAATTAAAGCAGTTCTATATCTATCTATTTGATATATTTTACCATATTCAATAGATCCTTACTTCTTCTAATGTTTTTTTCAAGATCAAGAACCACATATGCCTTTTTTCCTTTACCATAACTGGATGAGACTACCAGTTGTTTTTTATGCACCAGTTTAATGCCGTCTACTGGGGTGTGTCCTACAATCATCATCTTACAGTCAACTACCTTCAGAAAATCCTTCAACTGTTTATTGTCAAAGTCGTTGGACCGGTTCCACATAAGTTCGAAAAATGGACGATTATCACTGTTGTAGCCATCATGGGTGATGTTGGCTATTTCATCCACACTCTTAATATTGGTGGGGGGCCCAGCATGGCTTATGAATATTCCATTAGCAGTTCTAACAGCAACTGGGAGTTTCTTAAAAAATTCTATGTATTCCTGTAATTTTTCCTCACAGTTATCTGCACCGAACTTATCCTTTAGGAGAGTGTCAAAATTATAGGTCTGATTAATACCCGCCTTGAAAAGAGATTTGTTGGATATGGTGGACCATTCGTGATTTCCCAGCAACACATGGATGTTGGAGATATTCTCCCAGAGAAATTTAACATACTCCAGTATCTCCACTGATTTATCATTATCCAGACCCATGGCATGGATGAAATCCCCAGTAAGAATTAAATGGTTATCTTTAATATCTTCGTATTCATCCCAGATGTGCATAAATTTCTTAAAATCGGTTAGATTACCATGGATATCTGTTATAATTAAGGCTTTCCCTTTTTTTGGTAATTCCACTAATTTCCCATTATAACTATGCATGATATTAACTCATACTCAGTTGATATATATCACTATATAACATGTTATATTTATTAGTAATCTTCATACTCCTTATAAAGTTTTTTC
>JAJRAE010000243.1 GCA_028682985.1 Methanobacterium sp. | reverse complement strand
GGTATTTTTAATTGTCTGGGCACCTGCAGAATTACCGCAGGTGGCAGCCCCTATCATGATGATTGGAGTTTCATCATGGATTAAATTATGATATTCTTCTTTTGATTGCTCTATGAATTTTTTAAAGTTCATCTATTCCCCTTATGTAAATTTGTTAATTAAAAAAATTTAGTGAAATACTAGATATTAGGATGTGTACTTTTGGCAATTTTTATAGTTTTCTACATTAGACAAATGATTAAAAAAATTATATGTTCCAATAAACATAATAATAGATGTTTAAATTTAAAGGTGATTTTATGTCGAAAAAACCGGGAAGTAATAAGCTACCTCCACATTATATAAGCATCAAAGAACGTTTTGGGGATTATGGTAAAATATTAGCAGACCTAGGGCAGAATGTGAAAGATATGGGTCCTCTGGATAATAAGACCTGTGAGTTAATACAGCTGGGCGCAGCTGCCACTTTAAGGTCTGAAGGGGCGGTTCACAGCCATGCTAGAAGAGCTGTAGAAGCCGGGGCTTCTCCTGAGGAAGTTTACCAGTCCATAATACTACTAACGAGTACTATTGGATTTCCCAATGTTGCCGCAGCTATTTCATGGATAGATGATATATACAAAGATTAAATTATTCCATAAATACTTTTTTTGAATGCAAAACATAATCTTAAAGTTAATTTCCTTACATAATAAGTTGATTAAAAATTATATTTGATTTCCGTTTACATGCAGAGGTATTTTTAATGGATGAAATGACTAGAGAAGTTGAAGCTTTAAGGGTGCAGGAAGATATAACACCCCAAGAGGAGATCATAGTCTGTGACGAGGAAATTGAACTCTTTATCAATGAACAGGTTTCCAGAAGATTTTCCATAAGCCCCTCTCATCTAAAAGAATTTGCCGTGGGTTACCTGTTGGGAGAAGGGTTAGCAGGATCAGTGGATGATATCACCCAGGTTGATGTCCAGGAGAACAGGATAAATGTTGAAATAGACCTGGACGACTTTGATATAAGGAAAGAATTAGTAGTGGGTTCGGATTGTTTCGGTGGTTGGAGAAGAAAGATTGAAATGGTAGACCATGTGGAATCAGACTTCCAGATATCTAAAGAAGATATAATCAATTCTTTTGTTAAATTGAAAGATTCAGCAAAAGTCTGGAAAGCAACAGGAGGCACTCACATTGCTGGAATTGTTTATAAAGATAATTTCATATCAATAGAGGATGTGAGCAGACACGTGGCGGTGGATAAAGTTATAGGTGCGGCAGCTCTGGAAAGATTTGACTTGTCGCGTAGTTTCATTGTCTACAGTGGGAGAATGCCAGCAGATATGATGATAAAAATTGCCAGGGTGGGAATACCTATTATCGCTTCCAACGCTGCACCTACTTCTTCTGGTTACAGCGTGGCCCAAGAATCAGGAGTTACCATGATCGGATTTGCCCGGGGCGACCGTTTTAATGTCTATTCCAGCCCGCAACGTGTTTTGATTTAAGCAAATTAATTATTCGGGTTTGGAAAATCCAACCGGGAAAATATAGATTGTATTTTCATCTGCAGGTAGGTTTAACAGTGTTTTTACTGTATTTTCGTTGAATGAACCAATGGATACTGTAACTAGACTTCTGGCAGTGGCTTCCAGGTAAATGTTTTCACCAGCATGGCCTGCTTCCAAGTGTACAAATCTTATGCTCAGATTGTTATTTCCATATTTGGCCATGGTGCGCTGATAACTGCCAGTGATCACTATATCTACTGGTGCACTGGCCACTGCTGCCTGGCCATTAGCAGATTTAGATAATTCAGCACGTTTATCTCCACTTAAGAGTTTTTCCAGTTCATGATTGGTGTTATTATAACGGTATATTCCTTCTTCAACTCCTTCAACTCCAGCTTTTCCCACAACCAAGTATAGTTCCAGAGGATAGGTGCGTCCTGAAGACGGGGCAGCCCGGAAGTTATTCTGTTTATCGGTGATGCCCTGTGCAGACCACATAAGCTGGGATATATCCTTTAAACTTAGTGATTTATTAGAATATTCTCTAACAGAGCGCCTGTTCTGTATTGCCTGCTCAACAGACATGTTTCCATTTAAATCTGGATCAGGAAGTTTAACTACAGAAATTACTGCTCTTTGTGGGTTTTCTGTTTTAGGTGGGATGGAAAAAAATAAGATAAAAGCAGACAGTGCTCCGGCTAAGACTATTATAATTAAAACCAGGATCCACAAACCCTTCCTTGTCATGAGCAATATACCAGATGTATATTATTTATGGATGAGAGATTATTTAAAAATTATTTAAAAAAGTAAAAAAAGAATTTAGATCAAAATTTCACTCCAGCACGGTGTGCCTCTGTTTTAGATCCATCTCAGTCTTTCCCATATCAACCATAAGCTGTGCTATCACAGCGTCCATAAATATTAGGGTGGTGACCTCAAATAATGTTCCTAGCGGTGACAATGACTGGTGTTTACCGTTTATCTGTCTTCTTATGTAATTTTTTTCACTATCAATTTTGGTACGTCCTTTTATGTGCACTACCAGGTCTGCCATTTTTCCAAGTGTGGAATCCACATAGGATGTAACTGCGATGATCTTGGCTCCTCGTTTTTTAGCTATCTGTGCTGTGCTTATTATATAACTGGTTTCACCAGAGCCGGATATGGCCAATAGACAGTCTTTATCACCAATAGCCGGGGTTATGGTCTCCCCCACAACGTAGACACCTATGCCAAGATGCATCAGTCTCATGGCAAAAGCCTTGGCTACCAGGCCGGATCGTCCTAGTCCCAGTAGAAAAACGTTATCACAGGTTCTTAAAAACTTAAGCATCTCCTCTATATTATCCTGTTCTAATTCTGATGAGACAGCTTGTATATTGTCAACTATTTCCTGTATAGCATCATTTAAAATCATGAAAATCACCGTAGAACATATTATGATATAAATTTCTATTTCGTAAACTGATTTATATTTTCAATATATAATAGCTAATTGAATTAAAGGCATATAAAAAAATTGTTGAAGGTATTTCACAAATATAATCCCAGTGTATGAGATGAAGTTAAATCCTAAATTAAGTTTGATGGTAAATGATACCACTTTAAGTTATAAATTCTTCGAAGCATTGGAAATCGTTTACCAGACCAAATCCCAGAGAGAAGCAGCCAGAATATTGGGAGTATCACATGCTGTATTAAACAGGAGAATCAAAGATAGCGAAAATAAATCAGGGCTTACTCTGGTGACCACCACCGGTGCTGGGTCAAAACTTACCTATGATGGCCTTAAGATACTAAAACACTATCAATATCTTATGAAAAGACTGGAAAAAAATAAAATCCCTGTTATATGTGGGGGTTATATATCAGCAGGGCTTTTAGAGAATTTAGCTGCTGATTATGGGCTGGACTGTGTGATCTATCAGACTGATGATGAAAGCGCCCTTGATCTTTATGATAAGGGAATGGTGGACATTCTGGTTCTTGATGACCCGGTGAAAGCCTTTATGCGGGATTTAGATTTCATACCACTGGCTCGAGACCATTTTGTTTTAGTAACATCTTCTGATGAAGAAATAAATGATGTAAATGATTTAGAAGGTAAAGAGTATGTGGAAGTATCTGGCTCTGTGCAGAGATTGGCCTGGAATACCCTGGATAATATGGGGGTGGATTATAAAATAGTTAAAGTGTTAAAATCCCCATTTGAAGCTTTAAAAATTGTTAAAAGGAATGAAAATTTATACACGTTCCTAAATAACAGCTTGTTTAATGATTCTAGCCTGGTTAAAGGTTCTGATTTATTAAAGGAAGATACTAATCATCTTTTAACAATGGTTTTATTTAATCCTGATAATAGATATTTAAGTGGATTTATTGATTTCATTAATGGCCGAGGGCGTAAAGTAATTAAGAATTTAGGGTTCCGTTCGATTTAATTGCTCCATTTTTATTTTAAAAAAATATTTTAAAATAATTTAAATATTTTAAAAATAAATTTAGGACAGGTGATTTATTGAATACTGAAAATGATTTACTAGCCGTAGGGCATACTGCCCTGGATTATATTATCCAGATTAATGAATTTCCTCAGCCTAACTCTTCAACTGCCATTAATAATATGAAAACATTCTATGGCGGAGCAGCTGCCAATGTTGCTGTTGTATCTGCTAACTTAGGTCTTAAATCCAGTCTGGTTTCTGCTGTAGGTGGTGATTTTACTGGTTCTGAATATCATGATCTGTTTAATTCCCTATCAATCGATATTGAGGACATGATTATTGTGGAAGATGAAAAATCACCCACCGCTTTTGTGATGACCAACGCTCAGAACGACCAGATCAGCTATTTCTACTGGGGTGCTGCTAAATACTTTAAAAACTCACCTGTTCCAAAAGAAATGATCAAAAAGGCACGTGCAGTACATTTAGCTACTGGAGATCCTGATTTTAACAGGAAATGTGGAGAAACCGCCGATAAATATGATAAATTGATATCTTTTGATCCAGGACAGGACCTGCACATGTATTCCCCTGAAGAGCTGGAAGAAGTGATAAAAATTTGTAACATACTATTTGGGAACCATCATGAAATTGACCGGATACTGGATATTCTCGATACCGACGTTAGGAAGCTGCAGAAATCTGGACCGGGGATAGTGGTGAAAACCAGGGGAAAAAATGGAAGCACCATATATGCCGATGCAAAAATAGAGATCGGAGCCAATTATGTACAGACCGTAGACCCTACTGGTGCAGGAGATTCTTATCGGGCTGGATTTTTAAGGAGTTACCTTAAGGGTGAGGATCTGGAGTTCTGTGGGAACTTTGCCTCTGCTGTGGCTTCCTTTGTGGTTGAAGCTGAAGGTTGTCAGACCAACATTCCCACCTATGATATGGCTTTAAAAAGAATGAAGGAATAGTATAAAAATATAAATTAAGTACTGATTAATTACAATCTACCATTAACTTCCACTTAAAAATTTTTTAATTCATATCCTATTTTTAAGTAGAAAATATAGATTTTAAAGATCTATAATGGTGTTAAATTAGTAAACAACAGTTAATTATTAGTGATTATAAAAGTTAGATGTAACGGTGATTCTATGACACAAATGGATGACGCAAAAAAAGGGATTATAACTGATGAAATGAGATCCGTAGCAGAAGCGGAAAATGTTGATGTTGAATTCATCCGAAAATCCGTAGCTCAGGGCACTATTGCCATTCCCAGCAACAAAGGAAGGGAAGTTAAAGCCGTTGGTATTGGAGCAGGACTTCGTACCAAGGTTAACGCAACTATCGGAACTTCCACAGACATATGCGACTTTGATATGGAAGAAGAAAAGGCCAGAATTGCCATGGCCAATGATGCTGATACTCTAATGGAATTATCTGTTGGTGGAGACCTGGATGAGATCCGAAGGAGAATACTGAAAATATCAGACATACCTGTGGGAAGCGTACCTGTCTATCAGGCAGCCTTCGAAACCATCCGAGAAAAAGGTGCTGCTATCTACATGGACGAAGACATCATGTTCAAAGCCATTGAAAAGCAGGCTAAAGATGGTATAGACTTCATGGCCATACACTGCAGTGTGAATATGGAAACCCTCAAACGTCTCAAAAGACAGGGACGTGAAGGAGGACTGGTAAGTCGTGGAGGAGCTTTAGTATCCGCCTGGATGGTGGAAAATGAAACAGAAAACCCCTTATACAGGAACTTTGATTACATCCTGGAGATCGCCAAGGAATATGATTTCGTGATGTCCATGGCAAATGCCATGCGAGCAGGAGCTATTGCTGATGCTACAGACCGTGCTGGAGTTCAGGAACTCATCATATTAGGTGAATTAATCGACAGAGCACGGGAAGTGGGTGTACAGACCATAACAGAAGGACCGGGCCATATACCATTAAATGAAATTCAGGCTAACGTAACCATCCAGAAAAAACTATGTCGCAATGCACCTTTCTACATGTTAGGACCAATTGTAACTGATATCGCACCAGCCTATGACCATATAGTTTCATCCATAGGTGCATCCCAATCAGCCGCTGCTGGAGCAGACTTCATCTGCTACGTGACCCCTGCAGAACACCTGGCACTACCAGGACCAGAAGATGTGAAAATGGGTGTAATAGCCAGCAGAATTGGAGCCTATGTTGGTGATATGGCTAAAGGAATACACAACGGGGAAAAAGACCTGATAATGGCCAATGCTCGTAAAAAACTCAACTGGGAAGCGCAGTACAATGCCGCAATCTGCCCATCTGATGCACGCGCCATCAGAGACAACCGGCCTCCAGAAGACCCTGATACCTGTACCATGTGCGGAAGTTACTGCGCCATTAAAATAGTGAATGAATGGCTAGACGAAGCACCAACTAACATATTTGAATAAAAATTTTTTCTTTTATTACTTTTTTAACAAATATTCCATTATTTTTTCATTTTTATGAGTAGGTGAACTAAATTGAAACACTGGACTGAAAGAATTGCATCAGAACTGGCTAACTGGGACGTAGACCAACACGTGGTAGCCAGTGGAACATCGATATCTGGTTCTATACATATTGGAAATTCCTGTGACGTTTTCATAGCCAATGCTGTGGGTAAATTACTGAAAAAACTTGGTAAAGATAGTAAGACTATCTGGATTGCTGATGACCATGACCCCCTGAGAAAGGTTCCTTATCCACTTCCTGAATCTTATGAAAAATATTTAGGTATTCCTTATTCCCAGATTCCCTGTCCAGAAGGCTGTTGTGAAAACTTTGTGGAACACTTCCAGAAACCGTTCCTGGAAACCCTGCCCGCTTTCGGTATAGAACTGGAAACTTATTCTGGTTTTAAAATGTACCATGAAGGAGTATACAATGATTATATTAGAGAATCATTGGAAAAAACACCCCGCATCCGTGAGATATTCAATCAGTACCGGGAACATCCACTTAAAGAGGACTGGATTCCTTACAATCCCATCTGCAGTGAATGCGGAAGGGTGAATACCACCACGGCCTATGATTATCAGGGAGATACTGTTTTCTACCGGTGCCAGTGTGGTTTTGAAGGTGAAATGGATATTAAATCAGGTAACGGTAAGCTAACCTGGCGTGTGGAGTGGGCTGCTCGTTGGAAGATATTCGGTGTGACCTGTGAACCATTTGGAAAGGACCATGCCGCCAGCGGTGGATCATATGATGTAAGTAAAATCATATCCCAGGATATATTCGAATATCCGGCCCCCTATCCTGTACCCTACGAATGGATCACCCTTAAAGGAGATGCTATGAGCAAATCTCAGGGAGTCTTCTTTACACCCGGCCAGTGGCTTGAAATCGGAGCCCCGGAAACACTTAATTATTTCATTTTCCGCAGCAAACCCATGAAACATAAGGATTTCAACCCAACCATGCCCTTTTTAGATTTCATTGACCAGTATGACCGGGTGGAGCGAATCTACTATGACCAGGAAGAGGCGTCAGAAAAAGAAACTGCCAAGCTAAAGAAGATCTATGAAATTTCCCAGACTGTGGATGTGGATTCCATACCAGATAATATGCCATTCCAGCCATCATATCGGTTCATGACTGTAGCCTGCCAGATAGGTGGTAATGAAGAGGAGATCTTCGAGATTCTACGGAGGAATTCCCAGCTGCCAGAAAGATTAAACCATAAAGAATGGATGGAAATGGATGGAGATGACAGAGAACGATTTATCAAACGGATAGTTCAGGTTAAAAACTGGCTGAATCTGTACGCCCCGAAATTCGTAAAATTTGAGGTTCAAACCGATCTTCCTCAAGTGGAGTTAACTGATCCGCAAAGGGAATTTCTTCTGAAAGTGGCTGATCTCCTTGAAAACAGGGATTTCACTCCAGAAGAACTGCACGAGGAAATGTACCAGATACTAAATGAGCTAAGCCTTAAACCTCAGAAAGCTTTCCAGGCCATCTATAAAACAATTATTGGTAAAAAACAGGGGCCTCGAGCCGCTTCATTTGTCCTTTCTCTAGATAAGGATTTTTTGATTAAAAGATTCAGGCTGGAAGATTAATAAAACTGATAAAAAATTAGTATAGGCTTATAAAATAGATCTGGACTTAAAAAAATAAGATTAAAATAAATATTCCCTTTATTTATTAAAAAGAAAGTAAAAGAAGTATTTATATTTTGAAACGTTTTTTAAGCTCTTTCTTAGCCTTTTTTTCCAGATTTTTCCTATTTTCAGGATTTTTCATCTGTTTATCTAATTCTTTGCTAGCTTTCTTTTTTAGATCATCCAGTAAAGCCATTTAAATCACCACCCTAAAAAAATTTTAAATGAATAATAAGTTGTTCTACTTACTTTAGGATGGTGTCTATTTAATATTTACTTATTTAATCTTTATCTGCGTATTTCTCTGGATCTTCTTCAAATTGTTTCTTACATCCTGGTGCACAGAAATAATAGTTTTTACCCTTATATTTGCTGAACCATTTGGTTTCCTGCTCATTTACTTCCATTTTACATATAGGATCAACTGCCATTATAATCACCAATCTATATTTATGTTCAAACTGGATTTTAAAATTTTAGATAAAAATTTTCTTGAACTATTTAACTTAAATTTTTCTTAGCCGGCGGCAAATATCCTTTCAATAGCAGGGAAAGACTCACTACAGTTACTGAACTTAATGCCATGGCAAGACCGGCGTATTCCGGCTGGAAAGTTATACCAAAAGTGGGGTATAATATACCCGCAGCTACCGGTATAAGAACTGCATTGTAAGCAAAGGCCCAGAATATGTTCAGTTTTATCCGACCCATCACCTTCCGGGAAAGCTGCACACCCGCAACAGAATCTACTAGATCATCCTTTATCAGTACTATGTCCCCGCTTTCAATAGCTATATCTGTACCGCTTCCAATGGCTATACCCACATCTGCCTGTGCCAGTGCTGGTGCGTCGTTTATTCCATCCCCTACAAAAGCCACAGTTTCACCTTCATCCTGCAGCTTTTTAACCTCGAAGGCCTTGTCCTGAGGTAACACTTCGGATATAACATTCTCAATTCCGATCTGCCCGGCGATAGCATGGGCGGTTCTGCTGTTATCACCGGTGATCATAGCCACCCCCAGCTTCATATCCTTTAATTCCTGTATGGCCTTCTTGGTTGTTTCTTTAAGTGTGTCAGCTACTGCTATAATCCCTAATATTTCCGGGGAAGAGCCTATTATTATGGCGGTTTTACCTTCATTTTCCAGTCTCAACAGTTCTTCCTCTATTTCACTGGTAATTGTCAGACTGTTTTCTTCAAAAAGCTTTCTATTTCCAATTATAATTTCATTATTATTTCCCTGGTTATCTAATACAGCTTTAACCCCTTTACCACCGAAACTGGTAAATTTTCTAGTTTTAATTAACTCTATTTTTTTTGCTTCCGCCTTGTTAACTGTTGCTTGGGCCAGTGGATGTTCACTGTTCTTCTCCACACTGGCTGCTATTTTAAGCAGGTTATCATCCCCTGTTTTTAGGGATATTATATCGGTAACTTCTGGTTTTCCCTTGGTAAGGGTCCCTGTTTTATCAAATAGAACAGTACTGATTTTTTCTGATATCTCCAGGGCTTCACCATTTTTAACCAGGATCCCCAGTTCAGCACCTCTTCCTATCCCAACAGTTACCGCTGTGGGTGTTGCCAAACCTAATGCACAAGGACAGGCCACCACCAGTATGGATATCAAAACAGTTAATGCAAAGAGCAAGGTGCTTGCCAGAATGAAATACCAGATAAGGAAGGAAACTAGGGCAATGGTCAGTATGGTAGGGATGAAATAGGACACCGCCCGGTCAGCCACCCTCTGCACCGGTGGTTTGGAGCCCTGAGCTACCTCGACCAGCTTAATTATCTGGGCCAAGACCGTATCTTTCCCAATTTTAGTTGCTCGAAAATTCAGGATCCCATTCTGATTTATAGTACCCCCTACTACTGTTTTATCTTTATCCTTATAGACGGGCAGGGGCTCTCCAGTTATGGCGGATTCATCAACATAACTTTCCCCTTTTTCCACTATTCCGTCTGCCGGTATCTTCTCTCCCGGCTTAACAACAACCAGGTCGCCTTTTTCCACCTCTTCAATCCTTATCTCCAGTTCCTGGTTGTTGCGGACCACTGTGGCTGTTTTAGGCTGCATTCCTATTAATTTTTTTATAGCCGTGGAGGTGTTGCCCTTAGCCCGGGCCTCCAAATATCTTCCCAACATCAGGAAAGCTGCCAACATGAGGGCAGTGTCGTAGAACATGAATTCTGGAGTGAGAACTATCTGAAAGGTCCCAAGCAGGCTGGATATGTAGGCCACTCCTATTCCCAGTGAATACATAACATCCATGTCTAATAACCCATTTCGAAGCGCCCGGATGGCTGCAGTGAAGATGGGGTAGCTCACATAGATAAAGGGAATTATGGTTACTATAAGCATGAAATAGGGCATGGGGAAGGGTAACATTATATTTGCATACATTAAAATAAAAAGAGGGATGGAAAATGCGAAACCAACGATGAACCTGTTTCTTTTACTCTTTAAATCTTTTTCACGGATTTTCTCTTCGAGGTCGTCTGTATCCTCTCCTTCCACGCCGAGATATTGGTATCCTAATTCTTCTATGGCCTCTTTCATTTCTTGTATGCTGGTTAGTTTGGGATTGTAGGTTACGTAGGCTTTTTCCGATGCCAGATTCACATTTACCTGACTGATACCATCCAGTTTACCGAGAACATCTTCAATTGCTTTAACACACATGGCACAGGTCATGCCCCCTACCTTGAGTGTTACTTTCTCATTCACTACACTATAACCAGTTTTTGTCACCGCGTTTTCCAGATCTTGTAGTTGGAGTTTACTGGAATCATATTCCACATCCGCTTCTTCTACATTCAGATTCACCTGAGCTTCATCAACACCTTCTAATTTCCTCAGGGATTTTTCTATGTTAACTGCGCAGGATGCACAGTTCATACCGGATATTTTTATTTTAGCCTTCTTCTTAGATGTGTCAGCCATTTTGATCTCCAGACCCCATAAAAATTTATATAACTAAAATTGGGCTTATTATTTATTGGATTATAAAAAAAATTTTAAAAGATGACTTTTATTTGATTTAAAGCATCCGAAGGTCTTTAAACAATTTACCATCCTTAATCACAACCCCGATATTTTCAGGATTACCCAGGGAATTTATATCTGATAAGGGATTAGTTTTACATATCACGGCATCTGCTAACTTTCCTGCCTCCAGTGTTCCTATTTTATCCTGCCAGCCCATACGTTCAGCAGATACCCTGGTACCTGCCATGATTGCTTCCATAGGTTTCATTCCTATTTCGCAAAGTAACTCTAACTCCTGAAGGTTCACTCCATGTTCTATTACTCCACAATCCGTGCCCATTACTATGGTTAACCCGGCTTTGTAAGCTTTTTCCATATTCCTGCGGTGGATGTCCACTATCCTTATAGCATCTTCTACCCGGTATTCTGCCATTCCCCCGGATTCTGCGATTTTCTTATTAATTTTTTGGGTTAGTAAGGTGGGAACCAGATAAACATGCCTATCCCTCATCATTTCTATGGCTTCTTCATCAATGTAGGTTCCGTGTTCAATAGAATGGACACCAGCCTCTACTGCGTTTTTAATTCCCTGTGATCCATGAGCATGTGCCATAGTGCTAATGCCCCTGGTCTGGGCTTCTTCAATTATAACTTTGAATTCTTCCAGGCTGAACTGGGGATGTTCCGGGCTGTCGTTGGCACTCATAACACCGCCGGTGGCCATGACCTTTATCACTTCTGCACCGGCACGCATCACTTCCCTGACTTTTCTACGAACTCCTTCAACACCGTCACATACGCTATCGGGATAACCTGGGTAGGATATTTTCATATCAAATCCAGATTTGAGCCAGAAATCAAAATGACCGCCGGTTATGGACAGGGGTGAAATGCTTACTTGCATACGGGGCCCTTTTATAAGTCCGCTTTCCACCGCCATTTTCACACCGTAATCAGCCAGACCAGCGTCTCGTACTGTGGTTACTCCTGCATTCAAGGTTAGATGCATGTTTTCCACTGATTTGTAGAAGAAAATGGATAATGGATCATACATGGTGTCTTCCATGTGGAAACCATTGGTCATAAGGTGCAGGTGGCCGTCTATAAACCCGGGGAGGATAAAACCTCCCTGAGCATCGATTACCTCTGTAGATGTTTCCTGTGGTTCTAATTCATCCTCTCGACCTGCGTACTCTATAGTGTTATCTTTAATAAGTACCGCCGCATCTTTAACTGGTTTATTTCCGGTTCCGTCAATGAGTGTTCCGTTGTTTATTAGATAATATCCCATCATCAATCATCCTGTAAGAATTGTTATATATGGAATTGTCTTTCAAAGAGTATTAAAATTTCTAATAAAAGTTTTTTTATTTGGTTAAAAATTTAGGGAATATTCTATAATTAATGGTCTTTTTATAAAAATTTGGAATTTTTACCAATTTTATGGGGTTTAAAAAAGAAAAGATTATAAATAACTATACTAAACTTTATTTTGACTATAAATCAAATCAAGGATGTGAAAAATCATGGTTGAATGGAGACCTTTAATAATTAGTATATTTTTTGCGCTGGCAATATATGTAGTATCCATCCTGGCTAATCAAAATGATAGCTATCTTGCAGTATTACTCGGCGGAGCACTTGTTGGATATATGATTGATGGAACCATTAAAGATGGAATAATACATGGACTCGTATTGGGTTTGATTATCGGTATAATAACCATCCTGGTGCAGATCATTATAATAGCAAGCTATGGATTATTATCATTTATCGGAAGTATACTCATGGGTATTATTATCGGATTGGTAGTAATCGTGGTAATTGGACTAATTGGTGGAATTATAGGAACATTAGTAAATGCAGAATCATTAGTTTCAGATGATGCTCAGAAATAATGGTTCTATAATTTATTTTTCTTTTTTTAAAGTTTAACAGTTTATTTTTCTAGTTTTTACATTTTGGTGAACCTTAATCTTTATTGAAAAGTTATATTAGATTCCTTGAACAATTTTAATAAATATAAAAAAGTTTTGAGGTATTAGAAAATGACTGACTGGAAAGCTGTTGCTGTAGGTTCTATTATAAATGCCGTGCTGACTATTGTACTTCTACTGGCCTTTTTCCCATTGTTCTTCTTAGGCCCCTTACTTGGAGGAATGTTAACCTCCTATCTAAGCCGTGAATATCCTGTTTTTGAGGAGAGAGACGGAGCAGTAGCCGGCGCTCTTTCGGGGATCATCGGCGGTATTATTATTGGTTTACTCTTCATCTTCGGTTTCGGAGCATTAAGTGCGGTTATTGGATTGATATTTACCAAAGTAGGTCTGGTAGCTGGAACCATAACCATAATACTGGGTGTGTTCATTACCGTGCTCACAGTATTTTTAGGGGCTGTCCTTGGCGCAATTGGCGGAATAATAGGAATATCATTAAGGCCTGATGAAATAAGGCGCTGAAAACAATAAATATTTCTTTTTTTTATTTATTTAATTTTTACCAATCCATTATCAGCATCCAGATCCACCATATCACCATTTTTTAGTAGATCATATAACGGTTCTTGGGGCTGGTCCACCATTGGTATGCCGGCCATTATGGCTCCGGTAGCAATTATGGGT
>JAJRAE010000012.1 GCA_028682985.1 Methanobacterium sp. | reverse complement strand
TTATCCAGGACCACTATGTCATAGTCATAATTTTCATGTATGTAGTGCACGAAGTTGGTTCCAATAAAACCAGCACCACCAGTTATCAGCATCTTCATCTTATATCACCTGAAACTAATTTTTATTACACAAGGCTTTAACCATGGCTCTTACCCGGCTCTAAAAGCCAGTCGTAGGGTATTTCATCAGTATCTGGGGGTAATCGGAACTCGTCTGGTTCCTCATAGTTATAGGGGAGGGTGGGCACGCTTATGAAGTAGGCGGTCTCAGTTCCCACTCCCTTAAATCCGTGATAGACGAATGGGGGAACGCTTATAAGCATGGGATTTTTTTCACCTACAAAGAACTCATTCAACTCTCCATAGGTGGGTGAGTCCTTTCTCGCGTCGTATAATGCAACTTTCATCATTCCATGGATACAGGTGAAGTTGTCGGTCTGTTTTTTGTGCATATGCCAGGCCTTGGTCACACCGGGATAGGCAGTGGTTATGTATACCTGGCCAAATACCTCGTAAATATCATCATCATTTCTGAGTATTTCCATGAGCCAGCCCCTTTCATCTGGAATGACCCTTAGTTTTTTTGTTTTAACACCATCAATCATAAAAAAACACCTTAAATCTAATTATTTTTTTCAAAAAATTTTATATATTTCATTATTAATTAAACATTACCATGAAACGATTATTTATAACCGGTGGGAGCGGACTTTTAGGAAGCAAGTTCATCAGATTCTCTGATAAATATGAAGTAATCACCACATATAATTCTAATCCTAGAGATAATGCCATTAAATTAGATATTACAAACGATGAACAGGTAATAAATAAGATTGAATCGTTATCACCCGATGTGGTTGTTCATTCGGCTGCGCTTACCAATGTGGATTACTGTGAGGATCATCAGGAGGAAGCATACAAGATAAATGCTCAGGGAACACTTAACATGGCGAAAGCCTGCCAAAAAGTGGATTCCAAGTTGATATATGTTTCCACTGACTTTGTATTCGATGGAAGGGAAGGATTATACTCGGAGGATCACCAGACTAATCCTTTAAGTTATTATGGTCTGAGCAAACTTAAAGGAGAGGAGTTTGTAAAGGACTCCGGTGTTAATTATGCTATTGCCCGGGTCAGTGTTTTATATGGTTGGCATACTAATTTTAATTATGTCACATGGGTGATAAATGAATTAAAAGCAGGAAATCAGATAAATATAGTTACTGATGAATACAATTCACCTACATATGCAGATAATGCTGCAGAGGCCCTTTTAAAAATATTCACCAAGGATAAGAAAGGAATATATCATATAGCAGGTAACGAAAGAATCAACAGGTTCGATTTTGCCAGAAATATTGCCCAGGTATTTGAACTGGATCCTACCCTTATAAAACCCATTAAAAGTGAAGATCTAATACGTAAGGCCCAAAGACCCCTGGATTCCTCTTTACAGGTTAGAAAAGCAGAAATTGATCTGGATATCAAATTATTAAATACTAAGGAAGGACTAAAAGAAATGAAAGGAGATGTAAAAAAATGAAGGGATTAATCTTATCTGGAGGTCATGGAACCCGGCTACGACCACTAACCCACACTGGACCAAAACAGCTCATCCCTATAGCTAACAAACCAGTGCTGTATTACGCTATTGAGGATCTTAAAGAAGCAGGTGTTACTGAAATTGGGCTTATTCTGGGAACAAACATGCCCGAAAAAGTTCAAGAAGCAGTCGGGGATGGGTCCCGCTTTGGAGTTAACATAACCTACATAATGCAGGGAGAACCCAAGGGACTGGCCCATGCAGTGGCAGTTGCCCAGGAATTCGTAGGAGATGAGTCGTTCATTATGTACCTGGGGGATAACATTCTAAAATCAGGTATCATGGAATTTGTGGAGGGCTTTGAGGATTCAGATTACCAGGCCCGTATACTATTACAGCCGGTAGAAAACCCCCGACAGTTTGGTGTGGCTGAATTGGATAATAATGGAAACGTTATAAACCTGGTGGAGAAACCAGAACATCCTAAAAGTGATCTGGCCTTGGTGGGAATATATCTGTTTAAATCCTCCATATTCGAGGCCATCACCCAGATTAAACCATCATGGAGAGGTGAACTGGAGATCACCGACGCAATCCAGCAGCTTTTAAACTCAAACCTAAAGGTAGACTCCCACATCGTACGGGGATGGTGGAAGGATACAGGTAAACCAGAAGACGTGTTAGATGCCAACCACCTGATACTGGATATGCTGGAATCCCAGATAAACGGTGAAGTTGAGGATGGGGCCAAGATCAGTGGAAGAGTCTTCATAGGAAAAGGATCCCGAATAAAAAAGAACACCGTTATCAGAGGACCGGTATCTATAGGTGAAAACTGTGAAATAGACGCATATATAGGTCCATACACATCAATAGGAGATAACAGTGTTATAAAAGGGGGAGAAATTGAATCCTCTATAGTTGTGGGTGACGCGGTAATAAAATGTAACGAAAGAATCATTGACAGCCTTATCGGGAACCATTCTCATATAATTTCTATGGAGAACAGCCTGCCTAAAGGCTATAGATTCATAATAGGTGAGAATTCCCTGGTTAATATATAAAATATAAGAGTTTATCAAAAGGTGACGAAGAAGATGAAAGCGGTTATACCGGCTGCCGGTCTGGGAACCAGGTTTTTACCTGCAACCAAGGCACAGCCCAAGGAAATGCTCCCTGTTTTTAACAAACCCACCATACAGTACGTGGTAGAAGAAGCGGTTTCCTCTGGAATCGATGATATACTGATCATAACAGGAAAGGGAAAAAGATCCATAGAAGATCATTTCGACCGATCATTTGAACTGGAATACTCCCTGCAAAACAGCGGAAAAACAGAAAGCCTCCAGGAAATAGAAGCCATCTCTGAAATGGCTGACATCTACTATGTGAGACAGAAAAAACAGAAAGGCCTGGGAGATGCTATTTCAACCGCAAAAAACCATGTTGATGGAGAACCATTCGCTGTCTTGCTGGGTGACACTATAACCCAATCCAGGATACCCTGCACTAAACAGCTGATGAACACATTCCATAAGCATGAGGCCAGCACCATAGCCATTGAAAGGGTACCAGATGAAAAAGTGGAGCGATATGGTATCATCAAAGGCAACCAGATATCAGAATATGTATACAGAATCGAGGATATGGTAGAGAAACCCTCTCTGGAGAAGGCACCATCCAACCTGGCCATCACCGGTAGATACATACTGCTCCCCGAAATTTTTGACCATATAAAAAATGTAGAACCCGGAGTAGGGGGAGAAATACAGCTTACTGATGCCATGCGAACACTTAGTGAAGTGTACGGCTATGTATTTGATGGTAAAATTTATGATATAGGGAATACGGTGGAATGGCTTAAAAGTTCCATTGAAATAGCTCTTACCGATGACCTGGTGAAGGATGAACTGAAACAATATTTAAAGGAACTCTTAAAATAACATTCCTTTTCAAATTATCCTTTAAAATTTTAATATTAACTAATTTTTAATCTGCAGAACAATAAATATATAAAGATAAGGATAAAAGCTAATTAAAGAAATATTATAAAGATATTGCTAGGTAAAAATTAGGAAACATTTTAAATATTAATATTAATTGAAGAAATATTTAAAAAAAAACGCGGTAATTAAAGAAATAATTTTTAACAAGTTATTGCTAGATTCTGTTACTGATTTCCATAAAAAAATTTTTTTAGTCTTGAGTTTAGGAAAAATAAGTGATTATCATGGATGTATCAATTGTAATTCCAGCCCTTAATGAAGAAGGTATCGTGGGGAAAACAGTTAGGTCAGTACCCATAGGTAAATTAAAGGAGAAGGGGCTGAAGACAGAGATAGTGGTTGTGGACAATGCATCAACCGACAATACAGCCCAGGAAGCCACCGATGCCGGGGCCCGAGTTATCCATGAAGAAAAAAGAGGATATGGAAACGCCTACTTGAGAGGATTCAAAGAAGCTAAAGGGGATATCATTGTAATGGGAGATGCCGATGGAACGTACCCCTTCAGCACAACTTACGAGTTCATCCAGCCACTCTTAAATGAAGATTACGATTTGGTTATGGGTTCCCGTCTAAAGGGAGATATACAGAAGGGAGCCATGCCCGCCCTGCACCGCTACATAGGAAACCCCTTTTTAACCTGGTTATTAAACGCACTATTTAAAGCAGGGATATCTGATGCACACTGCGGAATGAGGGCAATAAGAAAGGAGTCTTTAAACAAGCTGAACCTGCACAGTCCAGGCATGGAATTCGCATCAGAGATGATCATAGAAGCAGCCCGGGAAAACATGAAGATAGCAGAGGTACCCATAACATATTATCCCCGGGAGGGCGATTCCAAACTCAACTCAGTTTCAGATGGGTGGAGACATCTCAGATTCATGATGCTCTATCGGCCCACGCCATTTCTACTGGCCCCTGGTTTAGTGGTACTGGCACTTGGTATATCCCTGGTGATAGGAGTGTCCTTACTGGGACAGTCCCGGATGCACTCACTTATACTGGGAAGCCTTTTGGTTATAATCGGCTACCAGATGCTACTGACTTGGATGCAGTTCGGAGCATTTGGGGAGATGTATGGGCTTAACAAGAGCTCAGGAGCTGTAAATAAATATCTGAACTACCATTCCCTAGGAAGAGAACTGGTTCTTGGACTTTTACTACTGATAATTGGACTGGTCATCGGAATAAATGTACTATTCAGCTGGTCTGAAGCAGGTTTCGGCGGATTATTCCAGACACTAAATGCTATGATGGCACTAATATTCTTTATTCTGGGGATACAGACCATATTCTCCAGCATATTCATCAGCTTAATGCTCTTAAGCAGTCCGGATAGCGAAGAATAAAAAAATCAAATCTTTGCCCAAATAAAAATATAATCTAATTAATTTTTTGAGGTTACCCTATGAAGATAGCCTTTGTATATGACGCTGTATACCCCTGGGTGAAGGGAGGCGCGGAAAAGAGAGTTTACGAACTGGCCAGGAGACTGGCAGCCCGGGATCATGAAGTGCACTGGTACGGTATGGGCTACTGGTGGCCCGAGCAGGGCATAAAAGATACGGAACTGGACGGCATAACACTGCACGGCGTAATGAAGCCTTTGGAACTATACCAGGATGATAGAAGATCCATTAAAGAAGCCATATACTTTGCCATGATGGTTCTATTAAAATTCCGGGCGGGAAGATATGACATCATAGACTGTCAGGGCTTCCCCTTCTTTTCATGCTTTTCAGCTAAGATAAATTCACTTCTGAACAGATCCACCCTGGTGATCACCCTGCACGAGGTCTGGAATGATTACTGGTACCAGTATCTGGGTAAAGCAGGATTTTTTGGTAAATTAACTGAAAAGCTGATGGTGAACTTAACCAGCCACATTATAACTGTATCATCTAAAACCAAGAAAGATTTAGCTGAGATAAAACCAGGAGAAAATCCCACAATTATACCCAACGGAATAGATGTAAAGGAAATAAATGGCATAAAACCATCTGAGCATAAAACCGATGTATTATTCGTGGGAAGACTTATCAAAGAAAAAAATGTAGAAGTACTCCTGAAAGCACTGGTTGAAGTGAAAGAATTCATCCCCCACCTTAAATGCACCATTATTGGAGATGGTCCTGAAAAGGAGAAACTGGAAAATCTAGCCCAGGAATTAAATCTCCAGTTTAATATCACATTTATGGGATTTTTAGAGGACTACAACCAGGTAATATCATACATGAAGTCCTCTGAAGTTCTGGTACTGCCCTCAGAACGGGAAGGATTTGGAATGGTGGTGCTGGAGGCCAATGCATGTGGACTGCCAGTTGTAGTGGTTGATTATCCTATGAACGCTGCAAAAGATCTGATAACTGAGGGTAAAAATGGTTACATATCTGATGCGACATTTGAATCACTCTCAAATAATATCAAACAGGCAATAAAATCAAGGAAGGAGATTGCAGACTACTGCCGGAAAATGGCTGGTGAATATGACTGGGATAAAATCGTTAAGAAATTAGAGATAGCCTATTTTGATTTTCTACTTAAATAAAAAAGAGGAATCTATTGTTATGAAGATTTTGCAGACGCCGGTGCGGTTCTACCCTTTCACCGGAGGTGTGGAGAACTACGTGTATTATCTTTCCCGGGAGCTGGTTAAATCAGGAAACCAGGTTAAGGTGATATGTGCCAATGAACCTCGATTAGTGGATGAAGAGGTGGTGGATGGTATTGAAGTTAAACGCTTGTCTTATATGGGTAAGATTGCCAACACCAATCTCACCCCTGGCCTCCCCGGGGCATTATCATCCGAGGAATATGATATAATTCACACTCATATTCCCACACCCTGGAGTGCTGATTGGAGCGCTTTAAATGCTAAGCGCAATAATAAGCCTTTAGTGGTCACATATCACAATGATATTATAGGTAATGGCGTGGCCAGCCTAGTTGCACGTGTTTATAATTCTATAGGCCTTAAATATGTGCTTAAAAGCGCGGATAAAATCGTGATAACCCAACCCAACTATTTGAAGTCCTCCTCGCACCTGGAGAAATATAGAGATAAGGTGGAGGTAATTCCCACAGGAGTGGATCTAGATAAATTTAAACCAAGTGAAAAACATGGGGATGGCCATGTCATCTTCTTTTTAAGTGTTCTGGATGAATTTCATAAATATAAGGGATTAGAATATCTTTTGAATGCTCTAAAGGAAGTTAAAAATAGCATACCCTATGTCAAGTTAATTGTGGGTGGTAAAGGGGTTCTTCTGGACTATTACAGGAAGATTGTAGATGATCTGGGTTTAAAGGAAAACGTGGTGTTTGCAGGGTTTATATCAGATGATGAAATAGCCCATTATTACAGCGGGGCCAATGTATTTGTACTGCCTTCCATCTCTTCCCTGCAGGAAGGGTTTGGAATCGTTGCCCTGGAGGCGCTGGCCTGCCAGACCCCGGTTATAACCACGGAAATTGTTGGCGTAGCTGAGGATCTGGAGAGAACTAGCTCTGGAATAATTATACCTTCCAGAAATCCGGATAAACTGGCTGATGCATTGCTCAATATTTTAAAAGATTTCAATCTGCAAAAAGAAATGGGAAAAAATGGTAGGAAGCTGGTTGAGGAGAAATACACCTGGAAAGATGTGGCAATGAGTATGGAAAAATTGTATCGGAATATTGTTCAATTATAAATCCGATCCAATATTTAAATAATGAAATAAATATGGAAAAAATAATCCTAATTTTTAAGTACTCATTTTTTATTATCTAAGATAAGAGAAAATGGAATATTAATAGCAGAATATATTCTTTTAGCAGGTCAATACGATGAGATTAGATAAATTAATAGACAATTGTAATGTTAAAAACTGGCTTTTAACAATTGTTCTCCTACTGATAATTACAGATCTGTCCATATTGTTGAATATACCTGTTTTAAAACCTGCTCTTGCATTTATATTTTTCACTTTGGTTCCTGGATTTCTGGTGCTGCTGATATTCAGGATAAATTATCTGGGAATAATTAAAAGAGCCGTATTATCCGTTGGTATAAGCATATCATTCCTGATGATTGTGGGATTGCTTCTCAATACCCTATATCCCATTTTATCCCAGCCATTATCTTTCAACCCTGTTTTCATAGCTTTAAATCTTGTAACATTACTGTTAATGGGGGCTGTTTACTGGAGAAACCAGAATAATTTAGATAAGAGAATGGGTTATAAATTAGATCTAACTGGAAAGCTGACATCTCCTCTGCTTTTTCCATTTGTATTCCCAATTCTAGCTGTTCTGGGGACTTATCTCATGAACAACTTCCAGAATAACATTTTATTACTACTAATGCTTCTTTTAATCCCATTATATTTAATAACAGTAGTTTATTTAAGGGATAAGATCAGTTCTGCCACTTATCCGACGGCATTATGGTTGATTGGCCTGAGCCTGCTATTGATGCATGGATTAACTTCCAACCACCTTCTGGGAATCGATGTGCACCTGGAATATTATAGTTTTCAGTTAACCCAACTGGGATATCACTGGGATCTTAACACCTACTACAATCCCTACAACGCCTGTATGAGCATAACCATCCTGCCGATGATGTACCAGGTTCTCACCGGACTGGGGGGAGAATACATATTCAAATTATTGATGGCCTTGATAGGATCCATAGCCCCTCTTATTGTCTACCTGGTCGCCCGGAAATATCTGGCATTTAAATACGCCTTTTTAGCTGCGCTTCTCTTTATTTTCCAATTATTCTTCATCAACCTCCTGGGGGCGGTTAGACAGGAAATAGCCATAATATTCTTCTTCCTAACTATAATGGTGGTTTTTGACTTTAATATGGATAAATGGCTGCGTAAATTCCTTATAGTCCTATTTATCTTCGCCACTTTGATATCACATTATTCCACCGCTTACGTGGCATTCGTACTTATCCTGCCTATATTGCTCTTCCCATTCTTCAAGAATTTGATAAAGGAGCGAAGACTGGTTTTCACCAATTTTGATATAATGCTAATATCCCTTTTACTGATTGCTGTATGGTACTTCTTTGTAGCCAAGGTACAGTTTGCCAGTGGAGTGCAGGTTATTGGAAAAACTGTGGAGATAACCGCTGGTTCTGGACTGGCTTCTGCTCTGGTGGGAACCAGGGGCGCTTATGTTCTGGGAATTTTAGGAGTGGTTCTAAAGTCATTGCCAAACACCGTGAGTGTAATAGTCCATGATATGATATTCGCAACCATTCTGATTGGGCTCATTGCCATAATCCGCAGGTTCCGTTATTACCATGAGAAATTCACCACGGAGTTCCTACTGGGAATTGTGATATCCCTGGTTTTA
>JAJRAE010000101.1 GCA_028682985.1 Methanobacterium sp. | reverse complement strand
ATATCTAGCCGATGGTTTACATGGTGATCTCACTCAAAAACAGAGAGACCGGGTTATGAACAAGTTTAGAAAGGGAATTATAGATGTTCTGGTCGCTACCGATGTAGCTGCTAGGGGGATCGATGTAGAAGACATCGAAATAGTCTTCAACTACGATGTACCCAACGATGATGAATATTACGTACACCGAATTGGAAGAACAGGCAGGGCAGGTAAAAAGGGTAAAGCATTCACCTTTGTATCAGGAAAAGAAATCTACCAGCTAAGAGACATACAGAGATATACTAAAACCAAGATTGAGCAGCAGGAGATACCCTCACTGCATCGTGTACAGGAAATTAAAACTGATCAATTCATTAAAAAGGTTAAAAATATTATAAACACTGAAGATCTGGAAAAACAGATACATATAGTGGAAAGGTTGATTGAAGAAGATTATACCTCTGTGGAAATGGCAGCGGCCCTGCTTAAGATGGCCATGACTAAAGAGGATATCAACAATGAATCTGCTGATGATTTTGGTAATACCGGTGCCAGTCCGGGTATGGTACGCTTCTTCATTAATATAGGACGTAAAGACCGGGTTAGGGCGAAAGATATTGTAAGAGCAGTAGCCGATAAAACAGGTCTTTCCAGTAGTGTAATTGGAAAAGTTGATATTTATGATAAGTTTTCCTTTATGGAGATACCTAGCACCAGTGCGAGGGATGTCTTTAATACTATGAATGGTGTAAAAATAAGGGGAAGGTCTGTGAACATTGAGACAGCCAATAAAAAGATGAAATAAAAGAAAAAAATTATTTTTTAGCCTTACCATCCTTACAGTAAAGAAAATCTGGCTTAGCGTTTTCTAGTTCAAATTCTTTATAAACACCACAATCAGGGCACACGCAGTCTTTACCTGTGTCTATATCTTCACATTCTGCTTTTCCATTGGCACAATACATACCAGGGTAATCCTCTGGCTTTAGATCCTCATCACCATGCAGCTTTTCCTGAGTCTTCATAATCTTTTCCCGGACACAGACACTATTCTCCTGCACTGGACAGGTGGGACAGAGACATCGGATGATGTTTTCTTTTTTATATGGAATGTTAAGTTCTTCACTCATGAATAATTACTCCCTAAAATAGTTATTTTAACTTATTACTTAATTTAACTTATTAATTTATTTTTTTAATATTTCTTTTATGATTTTTTTAAGATAATTTTCATACTTAAATCTTTATTTAATAAAATCAGCAATCAATGGAGCAACAGAAATTGTATTAACATCTGATTGGAGGGTGTCGGTGGCGATTACATCGTCTGCTCCGTTAGCAAATATTTTAAGCAGAGCATCTTCCACCAGTACAGGGTGGACGCAGGCAACTGTTATATTACTGGCTCCATGTTGTCTTAGTATCCGGGAGGCGTTTACTATGGTCCCACCGGTGCTTATGATATCATCAATAATCACTGCTTCTCTATCTTTAACATCCAGGTTTTTAGTTTTGGTTTCCACTTTTTCCGGTGATAATCTGGTTTTCTCCAGATGGTCACAATCACAACCCAGCATATCACCGATTTCACTGGCAAATTCCAGGGCTCCTTTATCCGGGGCAACTATCACCGGGTCTTTTAAATTCTCCCCAATATATTCAGCGATTAAGGGCATGGCACTTAAATTGTGTGCCGGGATATTAAACAACTCACATAGTCCATCCTCATGGAGGTTTATAGAGTATATTTCAGAGGCTCCAGACGCTTCCAGAAGTTCTGCAATAACCTTTGCTGAAATAGCTTCACCACTTTTAAAACGTTTTTCCTGTCTTCCGTAGCCAAAGTAGGGAATTACCACTTTGATATCTTCAACTTCTAAGCTTTTAAGGGTTTTAATGATTAAAAAAAGTTCTAACAGGTTTTGATCCTGAGGATACCCTGTTGATTGGACGACCACGGCCTCTGATTCGATTTCACCCGCTATTCTAATATATCTTTCTCCATCCGGAAATTTCCTGGTCTCCAGTGGACATAATGTTTCACCCAATTCTTTAGCAATTAATGCAGCCAGTTTCTGAGAAGCAGATCCTCCTATTATCAAAGTTTATCACCTATAATATTGTAATTATTGTTATATGCTTCATTATTCTGTACTTATCGATATAAAGTTCTGTGCAATTAAACAATGTTTTATATAGACACATTCAATTCTTTAAGCAGCTTATCTCTTTCATCCTTTAATTTCTTTAGTAGTTCCTGGTCACAATTTTCATCTTTTTCCATGAAAGCTATACTATGGGTTATGGCTTCTAAATTTGCTTCTTTAATGTTGACAGACATATTTACAACCGTATTTGCTTTTATTTCAAACATTAATAGTAAAAGACATTTATCTTAATTATTATTTCTTAATTAAATCTACTAAAACATCTATTAAAAAGTATCTTCTTTAATTTTAATATCAATTAAATTTTAAAAAAATTTTTATGCTCATCGTTTTTATTTCCTAATGAAATAGTAAAGTATTTTAACTATTTAACATAAATAGAACCATATAATTATATTAGGAGGTATTAAATTGGGAAGAAATGCAACCGGTATATTGTTGATAATTTTAGGGTTGATTGTTTTAGTACTCCCATTAGCAGGATTAATTACCGTTAGTTTACTAACTGGTTTTGCTCTTGCTCTTCTGGGAATCGGACTTTTGGTATTTGGTGTCAATGACTTGAAAGAAAGCGCTGCTCTGGGTATAGCGGAGATAATCCTAGCGATAATAGCTATACTATTCGGAATTGGATTTATGGTTTATCCTGGATTCTTCAGCTTTGTGGCAGGACTGTTAATCTATCTTGCAGGTATTTTCCTGGTAATAATTGGTCTTATCGCAATATTCACAGCTAAAGGCGCCAGATGGAATGGAGTTATAACCCTGATCT
>JAJRAE010000133.1 GCA_028682985.1 Methanobacterium sp. | reverse complement strand
TTTCTATGGGATCCACTGCTATGGATGATGCTGCTCCATAGTTCAGGGAATAAATCTTATCATCATCATTTTCTCGCATTTCACAGAAACCTGTTTTGCCGGAGGAAATAATGCATCTTCGCTCACATATCTTACAGTTTAATGCCTTACCCACTTTTTCGTATAGAATAGCTTCTTTTCTCATAAAAAAAACACCCCATCTTTAATTATAGGAATTTTTTAAACTGGTAATATGGTTCTTTATTGATTATGCTAGATTTTATTTAAAGTGCTCATAACCCTTTTCTCTTAATATTTTTGTTTTTCCTTCCTTATTTACCATTTGGATCTGTCCTGATGAGGTGATGTATCCGATTTTTTGTAGGTCTATTTTGTCCTGTAATTCTAAAAATTTGTCCTTTTCAATGGTTACCAGGAGTTCAAAATCTTCACCATAAGCTAATGCAAGTTCTAAGACATTTTTATCCAGATTTTCAGCTACTTGATATACTTCCTCAGGTATAGGTAGAAGTTCTTCAAATATTTTCACACCAACTTTGGACGGACTGGAGTCCATCATTTCTCCTATTTCACTTAGCAATCCATCAGATATATCTGTTGCTGAGGTTACACCGGGGGATTTAATCAGTTTCAATCCTTTCTCCAGCTGGGCTACCGGTTCCAGTGAATTTTTAATAATATTTTCCTTAAGAGAGTCATCCCAGTTTTTAAAAAAGGATTTATTTAAGAGTATTTCAAATCCAGCTGCAGCCAAACCTAAAGGCCCGGTAACTGCGATAACATCTCCTTCCTGAGCACCGCTTCTCATTAAAACTTTATCTTTATCAACCAAACCCAGACAGGTACCTGAAAGGGTTAATTCTGTAGATTCATTAGTATCGCCCCCAATAAGGGGTGTATCATATTTCTGGCAGGCTATTATTATCCCTTCTACAATATGGTCAAATTGGTTGATAGATAAGTCAGATGGCAGACCAAGAGCGATTGTAATTCCCAGGGGTTTTGCTCCCATGGCAGCAAGATCACTCACATTTACGGTGACAATTTTCTCTCCCATTTGTTGGTAATTCATTTCTACGGGGAAATGGGCTGATCTGAGCAGTAGATCAGTAGTTACCACCAGATAGCTGTCCCCCAGATCAACAAGTGCTGCATCGTCACTCAGACTTTGGAGTGATTTTTCATCAAAAAAAGTAGGATTAAAAGGAATAGTTTGGCTTCTTTTAAGAAGCCTTTTTATTAGTTTTTTCTCACCAAGTTCTGTAATATTCTTTTTTTTAGAGGGCATTATTTACCCGGTCTTCAATTATGTCTGCTATTCTTCTATCAGCACCTAAAGGTTCGGTATAGATGATTTCCCCTTTAAATTTTATTTCAACTTCTTTTTCATCTTGGTGACTGTGTGAATGTCCATGGCCGTGTCCATTTTCACTGCTTCCATGACTGTGTTCTTCTAGGTCGAGTCCATTGTTTATATTTAATATTTTAGGTATGTCCTGTGTGGTGTGCACTCCGTGGGCTAGAAATACTGGTATGGCGATTATTTTTTCTACCCCTTCATCAGCCAACTGATTGATTGCTACCGGTATTGAAGGTTCTGACATGTTCATATAACTAACTATTACATTATAATCAGTTTTTTCTCTATATAAGTCTGCTAATTCATTTATTACATGTTCACCGTAGGGTAATCGGCTTCCGTGACTTATAAGAAGCACACCGATTTTACTTTTTGAGTTTGAATTTGTAACCATATGATATCACTCCTTCTTCGCCTTCCTCTTTGATTTTCCTGAACACTACTTCTACTTCATCTCCAATTTCAACATCATCTTTTCCGCAGTCCACGATCTGGCTGGTTATCTTAGCACCTTCTTCCAGATCAATAATAGCCACAACGTAGGGGGAGAGAACTTTGAATTCCTCTGCTGGGGTGTGTATGATGGAGTAGGTGTGGATTTTACCCTTTCCACTGAGTTTTATATCTTCTAATTTACCTTTTCTTCTGCATTCTGGGCATATAACCCGTTTTGGGAAATAAACCTGTCCACAATGTGTGCATTTTGATCCGATGAGGTTGTATCTTTGTGGGATATGACGCCATCCTCTTACGATGTCTTTCAAAATAATGACCTCCGTTAAAATCTAAATGAAATTCTTTTTATTGTAAATCTACTCTATTTTTTGTTTCACATTATTTAAAAATAGAATTAAGTTAGCTTAATATTATTCTTTAAAAACTTATTTTAAATTTTATATTCTTGTTAAACATTTAAATATTTCCATTCTCTAGGGTAGGTTTTCACAATTTAGTATTATTTATATATTATAAAGTATTACTATTAATATGGATAACCGGGGATACGTCATGAGTGGGGTTTCATTTTTACTGGTATTACCAGCTATAATGCTTTTCATGGTATTTGTAGACATGACCAGTACTGGAATCGAAGGAAACTCCCGGGTAATACAATCCAGCTATGTATTGAACGATGCAAAAGATTTAGAGGAAAATATTGAGATTACTGGAAAACAGGTCTTTAAAAGTGAAGCTGAAAATGTAGTTAAAACTGGAATTCCTCTTTCTAACAGCAGACAATCAATAAAGGAAAATATGCAGATCAAAATGAACCAGATCACCCAGGAGGTTAAAGATAACAATGGCATAGAAGAGGAATGTAACATCACATCAGTAAGTAGTTCTGAAGATCCCTTTGCAGTAGAGGTAAACTCTAGCATAAAAGTAAGGAAAGATGATGTCACTCATCAGGAACACATTAGTCAGGACATTACAATATTAGATCCTCAATATCCCACACCCAACCCACTACCATTCATCAAATGTCATAATTATGGGGGAGTCCAGCTAGCTAATAGTAGAATATCCTTTGGATACAGTTTGTCCAAGTATCTGGAAAGCAGAGGGGTTGAGAATGCAGCAGCCTATGAAAATGCAACAACCCCCCTGATAATAAAGAAATGTCCCTACGATCCCTATATCATGCACGGCAGAAAAGAATTTAAAACTCTAAAAAACTGCATAGAGAACGGATACTTCCACGAAAGCAGTGATGGGTCCTGTTTCCTCTGCAGACTAGAAGGTAAGGGTACCTGCCCCCATTATGGAATGGAAACCTATATCATCCCTTCACCACTAACCAATATCTCTTCAAATTCTACCAATTTAACCTTCAATACTGCTCCGAGTTCCATTGATCACGTCATATTCAACGATACACCTCCTGGATCCGGAACATACCCTGGGAAAAAGATAATTTACTTATCAGAAGGCGGAAATCTTCTAATATTATACTTAGATAATGCGCACAGGCAAAAATATGGTTTTCCACTCGCATAAAGTACTTAAATTCCTTAAAAATATTAAAAGATTAAAAAATAACAGCGCAGGCCAGGTATTTTCCATAGACCTCCTATTTGCTCTTATAATAATCACCATAATAATGGGAATGTCAGCAAATGCACTGGAAATAGCCGGGAACAAGATATCTGATTACAGTGCAGGAATGTCACTTGATAGAATAGCTACTGATGCAGCAGATATATTAATTAACACACCAGGACCTCAGGGTTGGGATAAAAGTAACACAACCGCACTGATTAAGCCAGGATTAGCATTAGATAGTAACAGTAGTGTGAATTCTACTAAAATTCTAAGCTATAATAAAATTAATCAGCTTAAAATTCATTACAATGAGCTCATGATCAATCTATTGCCCCCAAACGTAAATTCCTCTTTAACTATTGACACAATCAGTTCTTCCATGGGAACCATTGTGGTGAGTAATAATACACCCCCTAGTAACGGGGCTGAGGTGGTTGTGGTTAATAGGACAGTTTTGGTGAGTTTTAGAGATTACACGGTTTTAGTCCGAATAGATGAATCATCTGCGCAAGATTCATGTCCCCACTCCAATCAAGATGGATCATCAATACATGAGGGACTCAATTATCATAACGATACCCCAAAATGGGTCTGTAAAAACTTCAAAATAACTAAAAAAGATTTGAACACCACCGATTTTTATTTAATAACAGATCCTGTTTATTTAAATGATAATCAGGCCAGATGGATGATTGACGGACCTGATAATTTAACAGATATTCAGGAACAGTTTCCAGCACATCCATTAATGATAAACAATAAAATAAGCGCTCTTATGGGGGAAGATGATGAAACAGTCTTGTGGATGCATATTTTGTATTCATCTGATTCTTCTAAATCATTTACAACATATGTGGTAGGTGTTCCAAAAGGAACACCTTCAGATGACATAAGAGCGGAATATTTATATCCACAACCCTGCTTTTTCATATTCCGACTTTGGGGATAAATTTTTAGTATTTATTAATACAAATAAGATATTATTAATACCAATTGTATAACTGAATTTTGAGTAATTTACCAAAAAAAATTAAATTTTTGGGTTAAATACCCATACCTATATATTAAGATGGAAATATACTAATCTTTATTAAAAGTATATAGATGTGGTGTATAATAAATGGATGAAATCGACTGGCGAATAATTCATTCACTGCTTGAAAACTCTAGGATTACCCTATCCCAGATGTCCCGGGATATAGATGTGCCTGATGCAACCATATCACACCGGTTGAAAAAGCTTGAACAAGATGTGATCAAACAATATACAACTCTATTGGATTTTGATAAGCTCGATTTAAAAATAACAGCGATTATAATCATACAAAGTGAATCAGAAAAACATAAAGAAGTGGAGAAACAGTTATCAAACCTTAATGAAGTTTCTGAAGTCTACAGTATATCGGGCGAATACGACATCCTAATTAAAGTTTGGGCGCACAGTTTAGATGAATTGAATCAGATAATCAATTCAAAAATACGTTCCGTGGACGGAATTGAAGACTTAACTGAAATGATAGTTATGGAAAGGGTTAAAGAAGGGGTGGTGCCACTAACCGAACCAAAGAAATAAAGAACTCCGGAGATGAGTACATGTACATTAGTGAAATTATTAAAAAACCGGTTTTCGATGGAACAGGTAAGAAAATAGGGAAATTAAAAGATGCCATTGTATCTTCAGAAATTTCTTATCCCATAATTAAAGCAATAATTGTTGATAAAGCTGATAAAAAGACTATTAGCATCCCTTATATTTATATCGATAATATTGGTATGGAAACTCGACTTAAAACTTCCATAGATGAAATAAAAGAATATAAAATCAAAAATCACGATATCAGACTATGGGA
>JAJRAE010000046.1 GCA_028682985.1 Methanobacterium sp. | reverse complement strand
TTATAATATTAATTGAGGTGATTTTCTGACTAAGATTTGTCCGAATTGTGGAAAGGGAAATGTTAATTCAGCAGCATTTTGTGAAAACTGCGGTGAAAAACTAGATGCTAAAGAAACTGTACAAAATACGAAACCACAAGGAAATTGGTGGAGTAGACAAAGCGGCGGAACTAAAGCAATTATAGGGATATTATGTATTTGTTGCATTGGTTTAATAGCGTTGACAGCTTTTGCTGGTTATTTTGCTCCTGATATGAGCAATACATTGACCACAACTTTAAATAATAATAATTCTACTTCCAATGCAACTACTACCAGTAATTCAACAAATTTAAACACGTTTAAAGGTAGTGGTGTAACCTTCCAGTATCCAAAGGATTGGAATCAGTATACTTCTGATTCTTCTGATCCAGATAGAATTGTTGCTCTAAAATCAGATAAAGCAGATATTAGTCTGTTATCAGTTTTTGCAGAAGATGCTCACGGTGATGGACTGGATTACTGGAAAAAAATTCAAAAGGATGCTTTATCTTCAAATGATACTATCATATCTGAAAAATCAGTGCAAATAGCAGGGGTATCTGGGTATCGATTAGACTATTCATACACCAATAACGGTGGAGGAGAGCATTCAGATATAATATTTGTTAAAAATGGTAAACGATACAAGCTATTATTTACAACAGGTTCAGTCAGTGCTATCCAAAATGATATAAACACCATTGTAAACAGTTTCAAAACTTATTAATTCCTCTTTTTTTTGAATTTCTTTTTTTTTAATTATCTAAAAAGAATAGAAACACTGTAACATTTTAAAATAAAAAATTAAAAAAGAAATTTTTTTTAAGCTGGGGTCTTGTTCAAGAATCCGCCTATTAATCCACCGATGGCACTGATTATGCCGTATATAATGATTATTATTATAGCAACAAGAGCTCCTGCTGCTAGACCAAAGCCTGCTCCGGCTAACACACCAACTCCTAATGCTATCAGGATTCCGATAATAATTCCACCAATAATTCCTGCTAGAAGTCCATGAATAGCTCCATTAGACGTTCCACCGACCATATAACCGACTATTATGCCTGCAATCAGTACACCGAGCCAATCAAAGCCTACAAGCCCGAACAAAATTGCTAAAATAATTACTATTACTGCGCCAATACCTGACCATTTCCAATCGACCATATCTTCACCCCCTTTTAAATTTTTGTAAGATACACCACTGTGTATATCTTATTATCTAATTATATGGTGTTTGGGGTTTTTATCTTTTGCGATTTCTTTTTGGTTGGGCGATTATAGAACCATTTAGAAAAGAATAGAAATTTAGCCTTTTTTAATAAAATTTGCAATCAGAGGTGCTACTGATATGGTGCTCACATCAGATTGTAGGGTATCGGTGGCTATTACTTCATCTACACCGGTTGAGAATATTTTAAGCAGGGCATCTTCCACCAGCACGGGGTGTACACAGGATACTGCTATTTTGCTAGCTCCGTGTTTGCGTAGAATCCGCGAGGCATTAACTATGGTCCCTCCGGTGCTTATAATATCATCAATTATAACAGCTTCCCTCTCTTCAACATCCAGATTTTTTGGTTTGGTCTCTACCTTCTCAGGAGAGATTCTGGTTTTCTCCATATAATCATGTTCGCAGCTTAATATACCGGCAATTTCCCTGGCAAATCCCAGAGCACCTTTATCAGGTGCCACTATTACAGGGTCTTCAAATTTTTCTCCAATATACTTTGCTAAAAGTGGCATGGCACTGAGATTGTGAGCTGTAATATTGAAGAGGTCGCATAGGCCATCTTCATGTAGGTTTATGGATATTATCTCTGAAGCTCCGGCAGCTTCCAGCATTTCAGCAATAATCTGGGCAGATATGGCTTCACCACTTTTAAAACGTTTTTCCTGCCTTCCATATCCAAAGTATGGTATTACCACTTTAATGGTCTCTAAGTCCAGGCTCTTCAGGGTTTTAATAATGAAAAAGAGTTCCATCAGGTTTTGATCCTGTGGATAACCAGTTGATTGTATAACCACGGCCTCTGAATCTATTTCACCAGTTATTCTGATGTATCGTTCACCATCTGGAAATTTACGACTTTCCAGGGGACATAAAGTTTCATCCAGTTCTTTTGCAATTAGTGCACCCAGTTTTTGAGAAGCAGATCCTCCTATTATCAACATTAACCACCATTTTTTTATTAGAGTTATATAGATACATTAAGTTCTTTTAAGAGTTTATCACGTTCTTCCTTTAATTTTTTTAGGAGCTTCTGGTCGCAGTTCTCATCCTTCTCCATGAATGCTATGCTATGGGTTATGGCTTCTAGATTTGCTTCTTTGATATTAACTGACAAAGTATATACCCCCTGTAAGTAACTATATGAGGTTTTATCAAATATTCTATAATACTATAGGGTTATTTTATAAAATCATAAATTAAATATTCCTATTAAAATTGTATTTATAATTCTTTTTTTAATTATTTAAATTTAAATATTAATTGTTCTATTATCCCGAAGCAAATAGTAAAGTTTTTTAACCACATTAACCTAAAAAATAACCATTGATAATATAGGAGGTATAAAATTGGGAAGAAATGTAACCGGTATATTGTTGATTATTTTAGGGTTGATTGTTTTAGCCCTCCCTCTGGCAGGATTAATTACCGTTAGTTTACTGACTGGTTTTGCTCTTGCTCTTCTGGGAATTGGACTGTTAATATTTGGTGTCGGTGACATGAAAGAAAGCGCTGCTCTGGGTATCGTGGAGATTATACTGGGTATAATAGCCATATTATTCGGTATTGGATTTATGGTCTACCCTGGCTTCTTCAGCTTTGTAGCAGGACTTTTAATCTATCTAGCCGGTATTTTCCTAATAATTATTGGTCTAATAGGAATCTTCGTAGCCAAAGGAGCCCGTTGGAACGCAGTGATAACCCTGATCATCGGTCTCATCTATCTGGTGCTTGGATATCTGGTTTCAGATCCATTTATCCTGGGATTACTGATCGGTCTGTGGCTCTTGGTTGTGGGAATAATGACCATGCTTAGGAAAGATTAATAAAAACAATCCACATTTACTTCTTTTTTTCTTTTTTTATTTTTCTTAACCGTTATTTGATGTAAAAAGAATTTTCAGTAATTATTTTTAATGAATGATAAATCTTTTATATCCTAAAGCTCATCATTATTTATTACCATTATTGAAGATAAGAAGGTGGCCTGATGCATGAATTATCCATGGCCGATGCCATAGTAAAAACAGTACTGGATGTAGCAGAGAAAAATCAAGCAGAAGAAATACTGGAAGTAACCATTGAAGTAGGCAAACTCACCATGCTCAATCCCGAGCAGTTAAGATTCCTTTTAGATGTATTGACAAAGGATACATTACTCGAAGGAGCTGAAATAATAATTGAAGAGATACCAGTTGAAATAAACTGTTTATCCTGTAATTATAAAGGATCCACCAATCTAGATGATTCCGATCATTACCTGATGATAGTTAAATGCCCGGAATGTGATGAAAGAAATTTAGAGATAGTTACCGGACAGGAATGCAACGTGAAAAATATCCGCATTGAAAAACCCGATTAAATTATTATTCCCATAAAATTTAATTATCAAAAAAAAGGTTTTATTTAATAAAAAAGGGATATTTTCAATACCATTTTAATTTTTAATATTAATAAAACTCTATGGAAGTGAATAGTTATGCATAAAATTGCAGATGTTGAAATACAGCACGATATCATGGTTGCTAATAAGAAATTAGCACAGAGAAACCAGAGGATACTGGATAAAGCTGATGTATTTTCTATAGATGTGTTAGGAGCCATAGGCTCTGGTAAAACATCCCTTATAGAATTATTAATCGACAGAATGGATGAAAAAATAGGTGTTATAGCCGGGGATGTGATAAGCAAATTCGACGCTGGAAGATTTCAAAAATATAATGTTCCAGTAATTGGTTTAAACACAGGTAAAGAATGTCACCTGGATGCACACCTGGTGGAGCATGCATTGGAGGATCTGCCCTTAGATGAGATGGACATTCTATTTGTGGAAAATGTGGGAAACCTAATCTGTCCTGTTGACTTTGATCTGGGCAGCCACATGCGTATGGTGGTAATAAGTGTGAGTGAAGGCGACGACACTGTGGAAAAACACCCACTGATATTCAAAGATGCCGATCTGGTGGTAATAAACAAGATTGACATAGCAGAAGCAGTTGGCGCCGATGCTGAAAAAATGGTGAAAGATGCTAAAATGCTTAACCCAGACGTAGAAATCATTAAAAGCAGTCTTAAAACAGAAGAAGGACTAGAAAAGATAATAGATTCTATTAAAAGATTTAAAGAAAATATTTAATTAAATAAAATAAATTTTTCCCATATTTTATAGATACTACAGGGTGAATGGAAATTGAAGGTATGGATCGATATTGTTAACGCACCACATGTCTGGTTTTTCAAACACATAATCAAATATCTGGAAGACCAGGGAGAGGAGGTTTTTATAACCGCCCGCAGATTTGGTGATGTACATGAACTTCTTGATCTGTATGA
>JAJRAE010000219.1 GCA_028682985.1 Methanobacterium sp. | reverse complement strand
GCTGATATTCTGGAAGCTTCCGGTGTTAACATTAACTGTAATCCTAAGGAAGTGGTGAATTGCCTGGATAATGTCGGGATGGGGTTCATGTTTGCCCCTATTTTCCAACCAGCCATGGGAAATGTGGTTCCAGTTAGAGAGGAGTTGAGAATCCGCACGGTTTTTAATATATTAGGTCCTCTAACCTCACCGGCTGAAGTTGATATGCAGCTTCTAGGAGTTTTTAACCCGGATTATGTGGAGCCTATGGCTCAGGTGCTCAAAAAGTTAGGGGTTAAAAAGGCTATGGTGGTTCATGGCTTTGACTCAGCAGGTAATCCTGCCATGGATGAAATATCCACTCTGGGTAAAACCAGGGTAGCTCTTCTTAAAGGTAGTCGGGTGGAATTGTTTAATATCTCTCCAAATGATTTTGGAATTAATAAGACTTCACCATCCCATATTGTTGCATCAAACACCCCAGAAGAAAATTTAGATATTTTTTATGGTGTTATTAAAGGTAAAAATAACGGTATAGTTGATGAATCACGTTTAAATCTCTCTCTGGTGAATGCTGCCTCTATTCTATTTCTGGCAAAAAAGGTCCCCTCATTAGAGGAAGGAATGGAAGTAGCATATGAATCTATTAAAGATGGAAAAACCTTTAATAAATTAAATGAACTTATACGAATAAGTAATGAAAAAATTAAAGCCTTTTAAACTGGATTTTAAAAAAGAAAGTAAAAAATAGGTAATTAATATGAACTAAATTACCAATTTGCTCCAGTTAATAATGTATAAATAACCTTCATATAAACCTTTTGAAACCATAATTAAAAACTTGGATCATTGGCTTTAAGACTAAATAAAGAGGATTAAAGCTTTAATTTTTACATATGTAATAATGGGCCCGCTGGGATTCGAACCCAGGACATCACGGTTATCAGCCGTGCGCTCTAACCAAGCTGAGCCACGGGCCCCCATATTAATCAGTTTAAATTATTTAAAATAGTATTATTGTATTGTAAATGCATTATTTAAATTTCATGGTATAAAAGCTTTCTTATTCTCTTTATAGATACTTTTTTAATACCTGCAGTGATTCATCAAAGTCATCATTTTTTAAAATCACAAAATAGGAACCCTTCATTGTGGAAGTAACAGTTATTATTGATCTTAAGAGTTCCATCTCCTCTTTTAAGCATTTAAAACTTATGAGAGGTCTTTTCCTATGCCTATCTCTAACTCTGCGGTTGATTATATCATAGTAGGTTGATTCCACCAGTATGATGATTTGGGGTGTAAGTATTTCCAATGGTAGAGAGATGAGGTAGCCCTGTTCTGATCTATCAAGCCCATGCAGATCAAGGAGAACATTTTCCTTATCCTTTATAGAATTAGCAGCTGCCCCCCATATTTTGAATTGCACATCTAGGGGGAGCTGAAACATTTCTTCCTGGGTGGATACAGGCTCCTTTTTTCTGGCAAAATCCAGCATCAATTCCCCAAAGTTAACATATTGGTAGCCGGTTGATGCTGCGGCTTGCCTGCTAAGTGATGTTTTACCAGTGCCTGGAACTCCTACCACAGTGGCAAGGTTCCAGCGTGCCATTTATTTATTCACCATTTCACAGATGGCATCAGCCATCATATGCCCTTCTACTATGACTTCTGCCTTTTCTATTTCATCCAGGCTTTCAGCAGCTAATCTGGCCTGCATAGCTATGTTAGCTGCGCTCATACATCCAGGATTTGTGGGTTTGATGATTATTTTAGCGGTTTTTTCTTCTTCATTAACCTCTATATCTCCCACTATTCCCATCTCCACTATGCTGATTCCCATATGTGGATCTGGAATTTTCACAAGCTCTTCTCTAATTTTATTAACTAACTCTTCTGACATAATTATTACCTCAAAACAAAGTTGTTTTACATCTTTTTTAATCTGTTTAGATTTATTTAAATGAGATTTTATTTATTAAACCTCTATATCATCTGATTTCAGTTTAGATAAATTATGTTAATTTTTTTGCCTGATCTTATTTAAAGTTTGTGTGATATAGAAAACTTTCTTATAAAATTCCTTACATTTAAGTTCATCAAATTTTATGGTGAATTTGGCGCCCTGAATTTCCATCCAGTTCTATGGAGCCGTCCAGCCGGCTTATCAGTAAATTTACCAGCAGTAAATCTAAATTAGATATTTTTAAATAAAAAAAATAATTAATGATCTTCTGTCTTTTTACGGTGTCTTATGCGGACTGCCACACCTTTTTCTGCCTTTTCCATATCCGGTCCCGGGAGCACCGCTTTCCCCACACCTATCACTTCTCCGTCTCTCGTGATAACCACCTCATCTCTGGGGATTATGTCTAAGTGGGCGTTCACCACACCCGGTGCAAAGAGGGTGTTGGTCTTTAGATCAAAATCAATTTCAACCCAATTTTTGTTAAGATCATTTAATATGCGTCCCCCCTCCAGACTGAGGGAGTAAAGTCCCTTCTCAAATAGTAATGTGGCCAACTGTTTACCGTTAAAGATTATCCGGCGGTTGAAACGTCCGGAAATTCGGGAGCCGTCCGGTATCAAAGCATCAGCATCAGGACCATTAAATTGATATCTTGCTACTGATCTCAACTTTTTCAGGTTCTTTTTTTTATCTTTAATTTTAGGGAAAGCTTTAAGGGTTTTCCTAAGCTGATGCATAGAGTCTGGTGAGGTGGTCTTACCGTCGATGCAGGTATAGGTGGCATCTTCCAGATATTTCTCACATACTTCCCGGTATCCTCCAGCAACATGGGCTACTACCGGTTTATCTGCCACATAATCCTTTAGACATTTACCGGTGATGTCTACCTCCTCCTGTGACCATTCACCAGTTGTTGAAACATCATAGGACTGAATTGGATACGTTTTTTCCATTTCACGGGGGCATACTCCAAAGGGAGAGGTTAAAATTACCTCCTGATAACCTTTGGTAGCTCTCATGAAGATGCTGTGTGATTTGGATTGGGAATAGGGCTTTTTCATACTGCAGGGGAGTACCACTACCACATCTCCCAGTGGTTCCAGATGATCCATTCGCTCCCTCCATCTGCGCACATCTGGTCGGTTTAGTGATAGTTCAGTTACGCATAATACTTTCATTAGTTTCTTTCCCCATTATTAATTGTTTTTCACTATGAGTTAATCTTATATATTCCCATTAAGCTTTGATTCTAAGTTAATTTTTTATATATTTCCCATTAAGCCATTTGATTCCACATATCTCTGCTAATTCCTTATTTATAGATATTATATCAT
>JAJRAE010000246.1 GCA_028682985.1 Methanobacterium sp. | reverse complement strand
TCTGGGTGAATCCTGGTGAACCTTCAGTCAGGCCGTATACACTGGTTATCTCTGTCATGTGCATGTCCTTAACTACTTTTTTCATGGCCTCAATGGGAGGGGTGGATCCAGCCATTATACCTGTTCTTAAACTGGAAAGGTCGAACATTTCAAACATGGGGTGACTGTATTCTGCGATGAACATGGTCGGCACTCCATAAAGTGCTGTACAGCGCTCTTTTTGAACAGCGGCCAGAACCATTAGGGGATCAAAGACTTCCACCATTACCATAGTGGCCCCGTGGCTATATGTTGCCATAACTGCCAGTACAATGCCGAAACAATGGAAGAGAGGAACTGTAATGCATAACCTGTCTTTTTCTGTGAATTTTTGTCGCTCCCCTATATAATATCCGTTATTTAATATATTTCTATGGGTAAGCATGACGCCTTTGGGGAATCCGGTGGTTCCTGAGGTGTACTGCATGTTAACCACTTCAGTGTTACGAACTGAGGCCTTGATCTTTAGAAATTCATCCTCATCTGCATGTTCTCCAAGTAAGAGGATTTCATTGGTATTGTACATCCCCCGGTGTTTTTCTTGGCCCAGATAGATAACACTATCTAGGAATGGGAATTCTTCACTTTTTAAATTTCCCCGTTCCCTGGTTTTCAATTCAGGAACAAGTTCATAAACAGTTTGAATGTAATCAACATCTCTAAATCCGTCTATTATTGCCAGTGCCTTCATATCTGACTGTTTAAGTACATAGTCTAGTTCATGGCTTTTATAAGCTGTGTTAACAGTAACCAGTACCACTCCAATTTTGGCAGTGGCAAACATGAAAGTGAGCCAGTCCGGGACGTTTTTAGCCCATATACCTACATGATCCCCTTTCTTTATCCCTATTTCCATTAGACCTTTCGCCATAAGGTTAACTCTATCATCAAATTCCCGGTAGGTGAAGCGTAGATCTCGGTCGGGGTATACCATGAATTCCTGCTTAGGATCTTTTTCAACCACCTGCTCAAGAAAATCACCTAAAGTATCCTCAGTAAAGACCATTTTTCTAACCTCTTAACCCATTATTATAATCAATAACAGCAATTCATTTATTTTCTTTAATAATAAAGTTCCGCTACTTCAAAATATTACTTCACCGGTAAGTTCTTCTTCTCTGACCAGATGCTTTTCCAGTAATTTACGTATTGAGTCAGATATTGGTTTTGATTTTCCTTCTAAGTAGTCATAGTGCACCAGAATTGCCTTTCCGCGTGCTTTTAATTCTTCGTGTTGCCAGGCTTCATGTCCTATGGTAAATGAAGTATTCCCAATCTTAGTTATGTAGCTGCGTATCTCCACATCCTCTCCGTAGTACATCTGCCCTATGTAATCAAATTCGGTTCTCACCAGTATTAATTTCCATTTTTCATGACTTAAATCCAGATCATGGGTAAATATTCTGAATATGGGATTTCTACCTACTTCAAACCATTCTACAAGAGCTACGTTATTTATATGTCTTAATCCATCTGCATCTCCAAATCTAGGAGTGACCTTTATTGTAAACATATCTTTTCCTCTACAAAGTCATTTCAAAAATAATTAAGATTTCAATAATTAAATTAATTTTATAATGGGGCGTAAATCACTGCCAGTATTTTAGCTTCTTTTTGGTGGGCGTGCAGTTCATGAGGGATAACTGAATCATAGTATATGCTGTCACCTGTGCTAAGGACGTAGTTTTCCTGGCCGTACAGTAATTCAATTTGTCCCTCCATGACATAGATGAATTCTTCACCTTCATGTGTGGAGAGCTCATATTTATCTATGTCCTTTGGATGTAAATCTACTATGAATGGCTCCATATGTCGGTCCCCTTTACCATAGGCCAGAGAGTATAGATCTAATGTGCTTTCCTCCAGGTTACTGATGCTCCCTGTGAAATGGATTATCTCCTCTGATTGGCCGGATTTAACTACAAATGGCCCTGTTTGAGGCATGTCATCCAGAAAAGTTCCGAGTCTCACCCCTAAAGCCCTGGCAATTTTAAAAAGCGGTGTCATGGAAGGGATAAATGCTCCTTCTTCCAGGCTTTCTATGAGTTCTTCACTGTTTCCACTAGCCTCCGCCAGTTCTTTAGCCGACATTTCCTTGCTTTCCCTTACCTGGCGAATTTTTGCTCCAATTTTATTATCCTCTGACATCTAAATCACGAACTAAAAAATTTTTTGATTATTACCTTATTAATTTTATAAATTTCAAAAAAGTACAAATACTATTTTTAATGAAATTTGTTTCAGTACCTTTAATCTTTCTTTAATCAGTATTTTGATTGGTCTGATTATCATCAGTTGAGTTATTAGTTGTGTTTGTTTTGTTAATAACAACATGTGTCATTAAATATACCGGTTTAAAGTTGGAATCATCTATCGGGGTTATTTGTTGCTGGTTTAAAGTGGTTAGATTGGATGGTATCAAATTTATTATGGCGTCTCCATCTAAATTTAAGGCATCGGCTATGGAACCAGAGCCGTAAGCAACAAAGGCAATCATCAGTACAATGAAAATCGTTCCACTTTTTTTAGGATTCAATCTTGATCACCAAAATATTATTCAGAAAACCTGGTTAAATCTCCTTAATTAATGTCTTAATATATTAAGTCTTAGTATATTTCAATATTTAAAGTTGATCAAATTTAATAGATAATATTAGTGCCTGATTTGGGGCTATTAATTAGAAAAAGTAATTAAGAAACCTGATTAAGTTTATCAGGGGTTTTTTTACTCCACTGTAACACATTTTGCCAGGTTTTTTGGTTTGTCTGGGTCAATATTCCTGTAAATACTAATGTAATAGGCTAACAACTGCATAGGAATTACATAGGGTAGGGGTGAAAACATCTCATTAATCTCACTGGGAAATCCAATGAAATCCTCTGCTTCAGATTTTAATACGTGATCTTCCTTAGAACCCAGGGCTATGACCCGGGCACCCCTGGCTTTAACTTCCTCCAGGTTGCTCAGTGTTTTATTGTGGCTGTGGCCCGGCGGGGTTACGGCAACCACCGGCACATCATCATCTATTAATGCCAGAGGCCCGTGTTTTAGTTCCCCTGCTGCATATCCCTCACCATGAATGTAAGTTATTTCTTTTAGTTTTAGAGCTCCTTCCAAAGCAGTGGGGTATGAGAAACCTCGGCCAATAAAGAAAAAGTCATAGGTATCCTTATATTTCTTGGCGATTACTTTTATCTCCTCTTCTGTTTTAAGAGCTTCCTCCATGAAATCTGGGATCTTTTGTAGGGTTTCCAGTAGTTCCTCTTTACCACCCATCAATATGGCCAGGAGATATATGGCGGTTAACTGACTCACATAGGTCTTTGTAGCAGCCACACCTATTTCAGGTCCGGCTCTGGTATAAATTACATGTTTAGCATCTCTGGTGGCTGTGCTTCCCAAAACATTAACGATTGCCAGGGTCTCTGCTTTTTCATTGGCAATTCTCAGAGCTTTAAGCGTGTCCGCTGTTTCACCAGACTGGGTTATTAATATCACCAGAGTATCCTTATCCAGGGCCCCTCCAGAGTATTCGAACTCAGATGCCAGTATTATATCTGTGGGTAAGCCCACCAGTGTTTCAAATAAATATTTACCAACCAGTGAAGCATGGTATGATGTTCCGCAGGCCACGAAGCATATTTTCTTAAATTCAGGGAAATCCCTCACCATGTTCCTTATATCTTCCTCTTCCCTGAGGGTGTTTTTTACTGCATCTGGTTGTTCATGTATCTCTTTAATCATGAAATGTTCATATCCCTGTTTTTCAGCCATGTCAGGGGTCCATTCAATGGTGTGAACTTCTTTAGTTAAAATTTTTCCGTCCAGATCTTTTATGATTATTTCCTCACCGTCCAGAATAACCATCTCTCGATTATCGAGGTAGATCACCTGATTGGTGTGATTTAAAACTGCTGGTACGTCGGATGCCAGGAAATATTCATCTTCACCTTTACCAACGATCAGAGGGCTTTCTTTCCTGACCCCTATGATTTTACCTGGTTCATCCCGGCACATGATGGCCAGCGCATAAGATCCTCTGATATCTCGGACCGCCGAACGGACTGCTTCTTCTAAATCCAATCCTTCATCCATGTATTTCTCGATTAAGTGGGGAATTATTTCAGTATCAGTATCTGAGCTGAATTTATGACCGGAATTAATGAGTTCGGTTCTCAATTCCTTGAAATTTTCTATTATACCATTATGTACCACTGCAATTCTTTTTTGGCAGTCTGTATGGGGGTGTGCATTAATTTTGGTGGGTAATCCATGGGTGGCCCATCTCACATGGGCTATGCCTAGTTTCCCAGGCAGTTCCTTCATGTCCAGATTTTCGGTAAATGCATCTATCTTACCCTGATCCTTTTGTATTCTGATTTCACTGGCTGAGGTGGCTATACCCACCGAATCATAACCTCGGTATTCTAATTTTCCAACGCATTCCAGCAATACTGGTGCGGCTTCTTTATCTTTAAGTATACATCCTACAATCCCACACATAATATTTCACCATATATATGAATCTAAATTTTTTAATTAAGCTGATAAAATTTATATTTATAATTTAAACTTTGGTCAATTAACACTAATTGTAAATTAATAAGTATATAAATATTTGATAAAGATTAATTAAATATTATACTTTAAAAATCTTTGATTCCAAATAACAGTATAAAGATCTGCTCTTTAAAAATTAGATCTATAATCTATAATAATTGGAGTATCGCATGAACCACCAAAAACTGGAGTTAATCTATCAAGGTAAAGCCAAGGATGTCTATAAAACAGATGATCCTGAAGTGGTAATAGTTGAATTCAGGGATGATATAACAGCGGGAGATGGTGAGAAAAAGGACATTCTCATAAATAAGGGATATTACAACTCAATAATATCAGCTAAATTTTTTGAAATCTTGGAAGCATCTGGAATAAAAACCCAGTACATAGAATTGCTGGAGCCAGGATTGATGCTTTCCCACCGCCTGGAAATGATACCGTTAGAGGTGATCACTAGGAATATCGCAGCTGGAAGTTTGCTCCGCAAATTCCCCTTCCATGAAAAACAGGAATTCACCCCGCCTATTATCCAGATGGACTATAAAAGCGATGAATTTCATGATCCCATGATAAATGATGATATAGCATTAGCACTTGGATTTGCCACCAGAGAAGAACTGGAAACCATCAAAAAAACCACCTTAAAGATAAATCAGGTGATTAAAGATTTCCTGGCTCGAAAGGGAATAATTTTCCCCGACTTCAAAATCGAGTATGGAAGGAATTATAAAAATGAAATAACCCTGGGAGATGAGATAAGTCCTGATTCCTGCAGATTCTGGGATATGAAGACCTGTGAAGTTCTGGATAAGGATTTATTCAGAAAGGGAGAATCAGGAGTAATAAATGCCTACCAGGAAGTTGCAACCCGTATCCTGGATGAAGAAGATAAGGAAAAATGGAATATAAAAGATTAAATGTAATATGATTATCTAGGTGAAAAAATGAAATACGATGCTGAGGTCAAAATAAGTTTAAAAAAGGGAATGCTCAATCCAGAAGCAGCCACCATCCAGAGGGCCCTGGCGCTTTTAAAGTACCAGGTTGAGGAAACTCAAACCATTAAGATAATAAAATTTACCATGGAAGGAGACGGTGAAGAATTAGTACGGCAAAAGGTTGATGAAATGTGCCAGAGACTACTCTGCAACCCGGTTATTCATAACTATGAAATAGGAATAAATCCGGAGGAATAGAATTGAACATAGCGGTTATCAGATTTCCAGGTAGCAACTGTGACCGGGATGTGCACCATGCCCTGGAACTTGCCGGAGGAAAACCAGAATATGTCTGGTGGAACCAGAGAGATTTATCATCATTTGATGGGATAATCATACCCGGAGGATTTTCTTATGGAGACTATCTACGAGCAGGTGCAATCGCAGCCATCACCCCGGTAATTGAAGGAATAAAAGAAGCGGTAGGTGAAGATAAACCAGTGCTGGGAATATGTAACGGCGCCCAGATACTGGCAGAAATCGGGCTGGTCCCAGGAGTATTCACAAACAACAGCAAAGCTAAATTCATATGCAGATGGACAGATCTCAAGGTTAAAACCAACAGAACACCCTTTACTAGCATGTATAAGGCAAATGAAGTAATAAAAATGCCCATAGCCCACGCTGAAGGACGTTATTACAACGATGAGATAGAGAAACTGGAGGACCAGGACCAGATAGTGCTGGCATTTGAAGGCGAAAACCCCAATGGATCACTACTATCCATAACCGGTGTTTGCGATGAGAAGGGGAATGTATGTGCAGTGATGCCCCACCCTGAAAGAGCCTCTGAAGAGATACTGGGCTCCAGTGACGGCCTGAAATTCTTCAAAGGAATGGTGAACTATTGAAAAACTTCTTATTTTCTTATTATATTCTTTTAATTTTTTTTAACAGAAGATAAATAATTTAATTTAGAGAGGATATTACATGACAGTATACTTAGTGGGAGCGGGTCCTGGCGATCCAGAACTCATCACCCTAAAGGCAGTTGAAGCGCTTAAAAAGGCAGATGTAGTGGTATATGACCGTCTGGCCAATGATAAAATACTGAACCATGCGAAAAAGGCTAAATTCATCTATGTAGGGAAAAAAGCAGGTGAACACTACAAAAGCCAGGAAGAAATAAATCAGATATTACTGGAAGAAGCAAAAAATAATGAAACAGTGGTTCGATTAAAAGGAGGCGATCCCTTCGTATTTGGAAGAGGAGGCGAAGAGATGCTAGCCCTTCTAGAAAAAGGCATCCCTTCTGAGGTGATACCGGGCATAACCTCTGCTGTGGGAGTTCCCACCACCTTAGGTCTCCCAGTAACTCATAGAGGTGTTGCAACCTCCCTCACAATCGTAACCGGACATGAAGACCCCACAAAAAGTGAAAAACAGGTGAAATGGGATTTTAAGGCAGATACCATAATAATCCTTATGGGTATAGGAAGACTGGAGGACAACACCAAGGAAATTATGAAATATAAAGACCCTAAAACTCCGGTATGTGTAATTGAAAATGGAACATTACCTGAGCAGAGAATAATCATCGGAACACTGGAAGATATACACACCAAAGACATTAAACCACCAGCACTGGTTGTTATCGGACCTGTGGTGGATATATTTAAGAAGGCCCGTTTATGAAAGACTTTAAAGGAAAAAGGATAGCAATCACCCGTCCTCTAGAACGGAGTGAAGAAGCTGTCCATATGATTGAAGAATATAGAGGCGAAGTACTGGTGGCACCCACCCTGGAACTGGTGATCACCAACACCAAGCCCCTTAAAGATCTCTGTAAAAATGCGGATACTCTGGACTGGTTGATATTCACATCACCTACAGCCATACTATCGCTATTCAAGCACTGCCCGGACCTGAAGGATAGATTGAACAGGCAATGCAAAATCGCTGTTATTGGACCACGCACCGCCAAATATCTGGAGGAGCATGGGATGCAGGCAGACCTTATACCTGCAGATTATACTGCAGAAGGCCTGTTGGAACTGTTTGAAAAAATCGATTTGAAGGATAAAGTTATAGGCCTTCCCCGGACTCTTGCTGCCCGGGATGTTTTGCCCATCGGCTTAGAGGACAAGGGAGCCCGGGTTCATCTGGTGGAAGCCTACAAATCAGACCTACCTAAGGACAGGGTTAAAGTTAATGAATTAATCAAGAGCATTATTAACCGGGAGGTGGATGCGGTTACCTTTACCAGTACCCTAACCGCCAGCAACCTCTTTGAAATGGTAGAAGGGGAAGATAAGGAAAACTTACTGGAACCACTCCGTAGTGGTGAGGTCCTGGTAGCAGCTATAGGCCCGGTAACAGCTAAAGCCCTGGAGAAATATGACATACCCACCATTAGCCCAAAGGAATACACGGTTAAAGCCATGCTGGAACGATTAATGTTTGTAATGTAAAGAATGTAAATGATACAACCAATAAAGAAGGAGTATCAAAAGTAGAAAATAAAATTATGAGGATAATACATGAAAGCTACAATATGGCCTGCCAATATCGATTTAAAGAAAACAGAAAAGGAAGGAAGGAAGATTCCCCGGAAATATGCTGTGAATTCCCCTAAACTCAGGGAAATATCCCGGGCTGCCTCCAAACTGGGCCTGAATCCTGAAGTGGAAAATGATAAATCCTATTCCAAATCTTGGTGGGAAAACTCTGGAAGAGTGGTTGTAGATAAAAAACAGCCCAAACGGGACATACTAATAAAGATCAGCAACATGATCAAAGGTTTCCGTAAAACTTAACTTTATTTAGTATTTACTATTCTATTTTTATTATTACTTGATTTAAATATTTACTAATTTTAGAAACCTATTTAAGCTATTAAATTATAATAATGACTTGAATCTATAGATTAATCACTTATATTTTGATGTAATCTTATTTATACCCGGAGCTTATCCATGAGTGATAAAGAGAAACCCCCCATGATGCAAGGATTTAAGAAAGCACATGAAATGGTTAAAAATGCAGAAGATGTTAAAATATACAGTCACATCGACTGTGACGGATTATCTGCCGGTGCAATCCTCTCATCAACTCTGGATAAACTTGAAATTCAGCATGAAATTGAATTTATCAGCCTGGATTTGCTGGATGAAATAAAGCCGGAAAATGAGTTAACCATCTTCTCTGACCTGGCTTCCGGACAGAATCTGGACAATTTCCTAACATCTAACTCCCAGGTTCTTATACTGGATCATCACCCACCCCTGCGTTCTCTTAATCAGTATAACGGGGGATTTCTGGAGTTAAACCCCAACCATTATGGTATAGACGGCTCCTATGAAATTTCAGGAGGAGGAATGGCATATATCCTGGCTAAAACATTTGGATTCATTGATTTAAGCTGGATGGGAGTGTTAAGTGCTGTGGGTGATATGCAGGACAGTGTTAACGGTAAATTACAGGGTTTAAATCGGGAAATACTTAATGACAGTATTTCCATCAATCAATTGCACAGCTACCATGATCTGTCAATCTACGGAAGACAAACTCGGCCACTTTTTGTTGCTCTTTCCTATTTTGGAGATGTTAAACTCCCCATTACAAATAACCGTAATGAATGCTTGTTACTTTTGAGGGAACTAGAAATTCCAACCTTTGGTGATGGAAAACAGAGAACCCTCTATGATCTCAGTATGGATGAAAAGCAGAGAATATTCTCTGAACTGGTGAGGATGTTGTCTAGGGAGGTTCCCCAGAGGTACGTTAAGCATATTCCTCAACTGGTTTCCGGGGATGCCTATGAATTTTTAAACGAGGAATTGTACACTCCCTTAAGGGATGCCAGTGAATTTTCAACCGCTATAAACGCATGCAGTCGTAATAAAGAGCATGAAATCGCCCTTAATGTATTAAAGGGTAATAGAAATTCCGCTCTTAAGGATATGGAAAAGTTAACAAGAAAACATCGAAGGTATCTAGCCCAAAAAATGGATCTGATGAAACAGGAAGATAGCTTAATAAAAATGGAGAACCTGCAATACTTCACTGGATATGGAATAAAAAGTGAAGTCATCGGAACCATCACAGGGATGCTCTTAAGTAACGGTGACTGGAGAAAACCCATTATAGGCTTTACAAATGTGGGCGATAATAAAGATGGAGTTAAGGTTTCCCTACGCTGCTCACGACTTTTAGCCTACGACGGTATACACTTCGGTAATATTATCCAAAAAGTGGCTGAAAAAGTAGGGGGCTTTGGAGGGGGTCATTCAGTGGCCTGTGGCGCTTACATACCAGAATCCTGTACTGACAAATTCCTCCAGCTATTTGACAGCACTCTTAATGGAGTAGTATGAATATACATTATTAAAATAAAATTATTTTTATTTTAAAATCTTTTTAAAAAATTATTTAAATCTTAAATTTATAAATAGGTTATAGATTATTATTTTTCCTTATTCTGGTGATCTAATTATGGTCTTTAAAAAAAAAGGTGAACTTACTCGTTTCCAGATTCTGGCAGAGATAGCCAGGATGGAACCGCATCTAAGACAGAAAGATATTGCGGAAAAACTGGGTATAACCATCCAGGCAGTTTCAGAAAATATAAAGAGCTTAGCTGATGAAGGCATGGTAGAGATTGGTAAGGGAAAGGTCCACTATAAGATAACCAATAGAGGTATTGAACGGGTTAAAAAGGAAGCAATAAATCTCAGAAAATATTCTGACCAGGTTCTGGACACCATGAATGCCTATAAATCAACCTGGCCAGCCATAGCCCGGCAGGAATTTAAATCTGGAGATGAGGTGTGGCTGGAGATGGATGAGGGAATCCTTTATGCCACAATTCATGAAACATCTGCCCATGCAGAAGTGCTTAAAGATGCTGGAAAGGATGAAGATGTAGCGTTAGTAAAATTAAGTGGATTAATAGAACTGGAACCCGGATATGTAGTTATAGTTAAACTTCCCACCATCAATCAGGGAGGTTCCAGAGCAGCCGACTTTGATAAGATAAAAAGCATATACCAGGAAAAAAAGGATAAAATCCACCGGGTGGGAATAATGGGAACGGTTTCCCGTGTGGTAACCAGTAAACTAGGTATCAAACCAGATTTTGAATTCGCCACCCCTGAAGCAACTGTAGCTGCAGCCAAAAGAGGTCTAAATATACTGGTCTTCTCCGTAGGCAGGATGACGGGCAGCATCACCAGGGAACTGGAAGATGAGGATATCAAATACGTTGTAGAGGATGTTAAGAAATGATCCTCTGGTTTTAATAAAAAAATTAATATAATATTCTTATTGAACAAATCTACATCCAGAATTATCGATCTTAGAGACTATAACATCTTCCACACTGGTATCTGGCGTTTTTGATACGGCAAATGCGGTATTTCCAAGCATGGCCATGGACGCGCCTAGGGTTTCTTCTCCCCAAATATCAACCAATTCCTTTATCTCAGGATTCATGAGCATGGTTTCCTCTGCAAATCTCCGGGATAACTCCAGGAAATTCCTAATATCCGGCTTTAAAAGAAGTTTGTTAAATAATTTATGTCCAGATTGGTTAATTTTCCTCCTCAACCGAGGATCCCCAATTACTTCTGAAGTCTCTAGTTCACCCAGAGTTTTGCTCAAGATGTAATATTCATCATAGGGTTTGTTTATTATCAATCTATCCGTGATTCCAAGTCCAGGGGCTCCCTCTTTTATCCTTATAACTAAGCCACCAGTAACTTCAGCAATCACATCACCTAAACCGCTTTTCATTTCAATCTCCGCATGATGAGCTATCGATGCGGCGTGATTAAATGTGAAAGGAAGATTAAGAGCCCTGGTTAACCCCAGAGATGTTCCGAGTGCACAGGCAGCTGAAATACCAAATCCAGTTCCCACTGGAATGAGAAATTCATGCTCAACAACCAGATCAGTTTTATCAAGTGGAGTATATTCTTTTATGAGTTCTATGGTTTTACAGGTTATTGAAGCCAGTTTTGAATCGGATTCACCGTTAATTACCACCTTAATATTTCCAGAACCATCAGTTGCAGAGATACTGGTTAATACACCTTTATCCAGTACCAGTCCCGCCCCTTTTGATCCTTTTTTTAGGGGGTTGCTGTGATGAATTATTTCGAAAAATCCAGTTATATGAGAAGGTACAAATACAGAACTGTTGATAAATATCACCCTTTTTTATTAATTATCATCAAAATTTCAGTTTAAAAAAATTATTCACATATTATTAACAATATTATTCATATAATATACAATATATCAATTAATCTAAATGTTGCTAACAATTTAAGTTTTATAACAATTAAAGTATGGTAAAAATATTTTAATCAGAGGAATCGTATGGAAAAGAGAATAGATCTACATACCCACAGCATATTCAGTGATGGGGAGCTTTTACCTTCAGAAATAGCCAGACGTGCCTTGGTTTTGGATCATGAGGCAGTGGCCATAACAGACCATGTTGACGCGTCAAATGTGGATAGTGTGGGAAAGATAATAAACGCCGTTAATGATATCCGGGATAATTGGGACATTGATTTAATTCCAGGAGCTGAAATTACCCATGCCCCTGTAGAGGTGATTGATAAACTAGCCCAACAGGCCCGTGATCTGGGAGCCGAAGTTATTGTGGTTCATGGAGAAACCCTGGTGGAATCAGTGATTGAGGGAACCAATTTTACAGCTTTGAACTCTCCTAATGTTGATATATTAGCTCATCCAGGGCTAATAACACCTGAAGAAGTGGAGATTGCCCGGGAAAATGAAATAGCACTGGAGATAAGTTCCAGAAGAGGTCATTCCCTGGCCAATGGACATGTGGCTAAGCTGGCACTGGAAATTGGGGCGGACCTAGTTATGGATACCGACACTCACTCACCCCAGGATCTTATATCTTATCAAACCGCCTGCAATATCCTTAAAGGTGCGGGAATACCAGATAAATATATAAATAAAATATTAAGAACCAATCCATTGAAGATACTGGATAAAAGATAACTTAAGCTCAAAATCAAATAATTGAGTTAAATTTATTAATTTAATAATCCAAATTTGATTAAAGGAGGGTAAAATAAATGAATGATAAATTAATGGGAATCATATATTTAATAGTGGGAATATTGATTTTAATAGTATGGTTCACAGCATCCTGGTTCTACGTATATCTGGTGTGGATACTGGCCATTGGACTCATAATAGCAGGGATCTATCTTCTTCTATTTAAGAAGAGCTATTAATACTAAAATTTAAAACTAAAGAAAAATCTATTGAAGGACTTTATATTCCAATATAAAGTCTTTTCCCAATTTATAACTCTTTTTAAGCTCCAATTTTATGGAATCTTCCATATAGTCCACTCCCTTTCCATCTGCCAGAGTTTTAGCCTGGACTCCGCCTGCTATCATAGGGGCTACACATACCCTTACTTCATCCACCAGACCTTCCTGGAGCATGGAGAAGTTCAGGGTGGATCCACCCTCCAGAAGTAAGGATCTCACACCCCTCTGGGCCAATTCGTCCATTAAAATGTTAAGATCCACTTTATCCCGGCCGGCCAGGATCACTTCTATATTTTCACCTTTATCTTTCAACGCCCTTATTTTCTCCTGCGGTGCTTTTTGGGAGATAAATATCAATGTATTTGCTTCCTGGTTTAATATACGGGAATTTAATGGTGTTCGAGCTTTGCTATCTGCCACCACTCTTAAAGGATTTTTTGATTCACCGGAATGTATCTTATGGACTGTCAATCTGGGGTCGTCTTCCAGTACCGTGTTTATACCAACCATGATGGCGTCCAGTTCCTTTCTAAGGTTGTGCACCCTTTCCAGGTCATCCTGTCCTGAAATCTCCGAACTTCCAGTTCTGGTGGCTATTTTACCATCCAGGGTCATTGCAGAATTTAATATTACATAGGGCTTCATCTTTCACCTGATCATATAGAATTTTATAATTTTTTTTATGGATTAGAATACATTTATTTAAGAAATTCTTATTATATTTTCTAATAGAAATTTAAATCAGTTTATAATAAGTAATTGTTTATGATATCATGAAATATTTAGGAGCTGAAAATTAAATGGATAATGAACGCTTAGAAAAAGGTTTAAAACATCTGAAAGATAAAAATCCAGAGAATTATGATAAGTTGAAAGAAAATTTACAGGATATAGCGCCTGATCTAGTACGATTTGTAGCTGAATTTGCTTATGGAGATATTTACACTCGACCAGAACTAGATCCAAAATCACGGGAGATAGCCACTGTAGCAGCGCTCACCACCCTGGGTAACGCCCCATTACAATTGGAAAGCCATATTGAAGGTGCTTTAAACAGCGGTTGTACTCGCCAGGAAGTGGTGGAGATTATAATGCAGATGGCAGTTTACGCCGGCTTCCCAGCAGCTATAAATGGTATGAACTGTGCTAAAGAAGTTTTTAGTAGATTGGATAAAAAATAGCTTTTTAATTCATTTAATGTGATCTATAGCTTAAACACTTTATATGCATTTTTTTCTGTTACCCTATCCACTTCATCCTGGGTTAATTCTTTTACCCGGGCCACTTCTTTAATCACTTCCCCCACATATGACGGTTCATTTCTACCCTTAAATGGGGATAAATAGGGGCTGTCAGTTTCAGTAAGCATGTTATCCAATGGTATTTCAGCAGCCAACTTTTGATGGTGCTTGGAAAAGCTTATTATTGTAGAAATTGATATATAATAACCTTCATCCACTATAGCTCTGGCTGTCCGGGCATCCCCACCATAACAGTGGAATATAACCTGGTTCAAGTTCTTATTTTTAACCATTTCCAGTGCGATTTCTTCCGCATCCCTGGCGTGGATTACCAATGGCTTTTCATACTGAAGTGCTAAATCAATGAACCTTTCAAACAATTGCTTCTGCCTTTTTTTTGGCTCTTCTCCCTGCAAGTTATGATAGTCCAGGCCGGTCTCCCCTATGGCAACAGCTTGATCAATATTTCCTATTATTTCATCTAAAGACTGTTCTATTATGTTTTGATCAGCTTTCACAGCGTTATGTGGATGAAAACCTAAGGTAGCATATATAAATTGGGGATTTTCCGCTTGTAATTTCAGTGTGCGCCTATTACCCCCTAAGCTTGCACCTGAATTAATAATTGCACTCAAGTTTTCTCGAGCTCTTCCAATTACCTCTTCCCGGTTTTTATTGTATTCTTTGAAATCAACGTGGCAGTGTGAGTCGATCATTTATTAATCAGTCCATTATATTTTAAAATAATTTGATAATAATTCTTTATTCTAAATAATTGAAGTCAAATTCTTTATAAAAAAAATTTTTTATATCCCGAATCTTCTCTCCCTCTGCTGGTAGTCTCTCAAAGCCCTTAAGAAATCAACTTTTCTTAGCTGAGGCCATAAACTATCACAGAAGTATAGTTCTGAATAGGATGATTGCCATAATAGGAATCCGCTTAATCTCTCCTCTCCGCTGGTTCTGATAATCAAGTTAGGGTCCGCTAATCCAGCGGTGTACAGGTTTTCATTCACCATGGTTTCATCAATCTCCTCTGGATTGATTTTACCATCTTCAACCTGATATGCTAGTTTTTTTATGGCATCTACTATTTCTAAACGTCCATCATAACCTATGGCTATGTTAACCTGTCTTTTACTGTATTTGCTGGTGGATTCTTCTGCTATTTTGATGGCTTCTCTGACGTCTTCTGGTAATAGCTCCAACTTTCCCACTGCCTTGAGTTTTACTTCATTTCTGTGTATCCTTTTATTCTGGGCTATGGATTCAAAGTTGTGTTTAAATAGTTCCATCAGTCCCCCCACTTCCTGGGGAGGTCTATTAAAGTTTTCAATGGAAAACGCGTATATGGTAACTATCTCTATTCCTAAATCTACACACCAGTCCAGCACCTTTTCCAGGGTGCTGACTCCTTTTTTATGACCTTCAATAGGATCCATATCACCCTGTATACGGGAAAATCTGCGGTTCCCATCCATAATTATGGCTACGTGTCGGGGCATGTTTTCAGAACGAAGGTTTCTGGAGATGTACCATTCATAAAGTGCATATAGTGGTTTTAAAGGTGACATTTATTTCTCCTTAATAAATCTTCTTTATATTAGTTTTATGAGTAATCCTATAAAAAACTGAACTATCACTAACTTAATACAGAAAAAGATGTTTATTTGACTTTTATTTAGTTTAATAAGTATTAATTCTTTTTATGTCTTTGTTGTTTTTGTTTTTATTGGATAAATTATTTCTTTAAGGTTGTTGTATCTGTTTTTCTAGTAAATATCTTGCAAATTCTAGCGCCCTTTGATAACCTGATACATCCAGAGATCTGGAGGTATCGATGTATATTCCATCTATTCCCAGTGTTATGGCACCGTGGCTTTTGGCACATCCACTTAAAACGAGTGATCTGAATATTAAATTACCGGAAATACCGTCTGGTGCCAGTATAAAATTTGCATTATCTGCTATTGCTTCTTCTATTAATATATAATAATGTTCAACTGAATATTTATCTCTTATGATCTTGGTTAACAATCTTCCCTGGGCTATGGATCCATCGATTCTACGGCTTCTCCCCATGTCCTCTGATCTTCCCCCAGAAATTATGGCTATTTCAGGATCAATACCTAATTTTTCAAGAAATTTAGCCCCTAATCTTATTATCTGCAGTTTTTGTAGAAGATGATCTCCTTCATCAATACCCACCGGAGCCAGTAAAAACTTTTTATTATTCACTTCCATACAGGAGGCACGGTACAGTTCTTTATATCTGGTTTTCATTCTTTTCAAGACTAATGAAGAATTAAGTGATCCTCTAACATGTGCCTGGGCCTTTTTTTCCATAATTGAATCTGCAAAAACTTCTTCTGAATCAACCAGTTCAACTGGAAAGTCAACCTTCTGGGAGGCTTCTACAATATTTTTATTTCTCCCTACACCAGCAACGATCTTCATAATTGTGGATAAATTTTTTTTATTTTTATTTCTTAATTGTAAAACTGTCTGAATTTATTTTAATTTTAAACAGGATAATTTATATAGGTTATTAATTACTAAATATTTAACATTAATTATTTGGGGGATTTCTAAATGAATGATAGTTATCCTGAGGGAAATTATAGAAATAGGAGTTCCATTGGTTTCAATGGATATTTATATTGCAATAATTGCAATGGATATTACCGTCTTCAAGAAGATGAAACCCCTGAAGATTTTGTTTCCTGTGAATGTGGAGAAATGTTGGAATTCTATGAAAATCTCCCGGACTCATCAACACGAACTGGTATGGAGGATTTTGACGACACTGAGGAGATTGAGCAGTTGCTTACACTTCTTAAAAGTAAATCCAAAAAAAGAAAGGAACTAATCGAAAACTTATCCAACCATATTAATATCCAGGAAGGACTATTAAATGAGATTAAAGAAGAAAGATGGAACTTGTGGGATGTTTTAAATGAAAGAAACCTCCAGAGTGATATAAAAAATCAGAAACGACTGTTGGATGATATTTCTGAAAATGAAGATAGATTGATGTCCATCATCAAAGAACAGAGAATTCGGGCTCATAGCAGTGATAAATTAACCATATCCAGTGTAATAAAAAGTATTGGAACACGTGGATTTATTATCATGGAATTTCTGATTATAGTGGTTCTGTTGCTTATTTTAATATTTTAAAATTTTAATGTTATTCTATTTCTGTAAATATTTCTTGATATTTTTGTATTCTTAAAAAATTAATGAATAAATAATTATTATATCTCCTTGATTGCTTCTTCAACTGCATTTAAGGTAAAGCCGAGGTCCTCTTGGCTGTGTTTCTCTGAGATAAAACAGCATTCAAACTGCGAAGGCGGGATGAACACCCCTTTTTCCAGGAGTTTATGGAAGTATAACTGAAATTTTTCTGTGTCCGCAGTTTTAGCATCCTGATAATCCCACACCTTTTTATCTGTGAAGTATATCTGGAACATGGATGTTAATCCTGCCACTTGGTAGTTTAACTGTTGGTTTTCCAGGATGGAATCCATTTCTCCCCGCAGATGGTTTCCTTTTTTATTTAATTCATTATAGAATTTTTCATCAAGATGATTTAATGTAGCCAGTCCGGCAGTGATTGATATGGGATTTCCATTAAATGTTCCCGCCTGATACACAGTACCTGATGGGGCAATTAACTCCATATATTCTTTTTTACCTGCTAAGGCACCCATTGGAAAGCCTCCACCTAATATTTTACCAAAAGTAGATATATCTGGTGTTATATTGAAGTATTCCTGTGCCCCTCCCCTGGCCAGTCTGAAACCGGTTATTACTTCGTCGAAAATTAAAATTATATTATTTTCACTGGTTATTTCTCGTAGAAATTTGAGATATCCTTCTCTGGGAGGTATGCATCCGATGTTTCCCATAACCGGCTCTACTATGATGGCTGCTATCTGGTCTTTCTGCTTGTTAATTTGTTCTGTCAATGCATCCTGGTCATTGAAAGGTATTAAAATAGTGTTTCTGGTGGTTTCCTCCGGCACCCCTGGTGAGTCAGGTAATCCCATTGCCCCGGACCCAGATTTCACCAGCACGTAGTCATGTGCTCCGTGGTAGGATCCTTCAAATTTAATGATCTTCTTTTTTCTGGTTATGGCTCTGGCCAGTCTGATGGCGCTCATGGTTGCCTCTGTACCGGAATTTACAAATCGAACCATGTCTGCACAGGGCACCCTACTAACCACCTCTTTTGCCAGGTCAATCTCTCTTTCAGTGGGTACTCCATACGCTGAACCATTCTCCAGCTGTTTCTTTACCGCTTCTATGATGAGGGGATTGGCATGCCCCATAACCAGGGGGCCGTAAGCCAGACAATAATCAACATAATCTTTACCATCCACATCATAGATGTGGCTGCCCTGAGCTCGCTCTGCAAAAAAAGGGTGGGGTTTAAAGGCTCTTACTGGAGAGTCAACTCCCCCGGGGAGATATTTCTTAGCTTCATTAAATAGATCTTCTGATTTCAAAACACTTCACCTTCTAATTGATTGATATTCTATCTTGAATGGGTTTAAATTATTGAATGGATTAATAAAAAATGTTCATATTATGTTCTAACATTCCAATAGCCGGATTTAATTCTTATTTACCTTTATTTATCAGGGAATTTATAGCTGCTACAGCAACTGGAGTTCCTCCTTTAGGCCCTTTAGTTATTAAGTAAGGAATATCAGTTTTCTCAAGTGCTTCTTTTGCTTCTGATGCAGCTACAAATCCAACAGGTACACCTATCACTGATTTAGCCCTTAATTGATTGTTTTTCTTCAGTTTAATTACCTCGAACAGGGCTGTTGGTGAATTTCCTATCACCACCACGCCTTCAAATCCTTCAGATGCTGCTATCTGTATCGCAGCTGCTGCCCTGGTGATTTCTTCTTTTCTTGCAAGTTCTTTGGTTTCATAATGGTTGATGTAACATTTAATTTCACCTGAATAATTATTTATCCCTGTTTTCACCATGTTTATATCTGTCAGGATATCTTCATTGTTTTTGATTGATTCTAAGCTTTTAAAAACAAAATCGCTGCTCATCTTGATGAGCTCTGCATATTCTGGATCAGCCGTGGAGTGCACTATCCTTTCCACTATTGATCTTTCTTCTGGCCTCAGATTACTTATTTTATGGTCTATCAGTGATTTTACAATTTTTCTGCTTTCAACTGCTATTTCATGGCCCTGTTTAGTGGATGCACCCATAAAATTATTTTTTAATTGGGATTTTTCTTGCTTACTCATGATATCAATTCAAATGATCTTTTTGATGGATTAAGATTAGTTAAATTCATTTATACATTTTATTTTTATATGCTGTGATTTTTTAGTAACTCATTGGTGAACCATAGCCAGTCCTCACTATGCATAACTACCACTTTATCACCATCTTTAAAGCCTTCCAGTCCTTCAGTAGAAGTTTTTCTGATTGTATCTCCATTTAATTCTCCCACAAATATCCTTAAAGGTTTGTCCACAGTGAATTTAATGAAATTTTCACTGATTTCAGATCCATTTTTCTGGTAATCATGGTTTGCCATAAGTATAATTTGGAATCTGCTGTTTATTATTTTTTTTAATTTATTAGGAACTGCACAAATGAATTTATTAACTAATATAAACATAATATTAAATAAGTACATCAATTAGGAGGAGAAAAGAGGATGAAAGATGAGATGAAGGATGTTAAAGGCCAAGTTGCCCAGACTGTAGCTACTTTAATGACCACTGCATTTGGATTAATTGCAGCACTCGCATGGAATGAAGCTATTAAAGCAATAATTATTCAGTATTTCCAGGCAGGTAATGGTATTACTGGCCTGTTAATATATGCGATTTTAATTACCATCATAGCAGTAGTGGCTACTATTATCATTGCCAGGTCAATTGCCAAACCTGTTGTACAGGAAGTTAGAATCGTCGATTAAAAAAAGAATATATTGAAATTTAAGAAAATATATTTTTTTAGGAAGAGGATTGTTCCAGATTTTGAGTGGAGCGTTCTACTTCCTCTCTTCTTATTACCTCAGTTTTGGCCAAGCGATCCAGGTATCTTTCCCGTGGTTTTCCCATGGCAAAGCCAACCAAAACATCAATTATCAGAGGCAGCCATAAAATTTTAGACAGATTTCTTATAAAAGCCTTCTTATAAGTCATTTTACCTTCTATGGCACGTGTTTTCAATTTCATAACATTTTTTCCCGGTGTGGTGCTGTGCTTTCCCTCGAAGTAGGTGAAGTATGCCACAATTAAAACAGCCGCCAGTGGTATCCAAAGATTAAACAGGACAAATAGATTAGCTAATGCTATTAATGGATAAATAACCGCTACTATCACATATAATAGTAATGTAATTATTAGAAAATCAACAATTAAAGCTACAAATCGCTTTCCCCATAAACCTGGCATTAAATATCCCTCTCTTTCTCTTTTTGTTATACTATTTTATGGCTGAATATCTTTATAAACTTAATTATATTATTTAATAAATAGAAATCCCCGGATTAACAGACTCTGGGAACAGGATCGGCTATCGGCTCTTCCAGTATCCTTTTACCGCCCAGTTTTGTTTCCATGATCACTGGTTTTTCATCGGTTACTTCACCGATTATTTGAGCTTCTTTTCCATACCTGGTTTTCCTTATGGCATCTAATATTTCCGGAGCTTTCTCTGCTTCCACCCCAATTAAGACCTTTCCTTCATTTGCAACTTCATAAGGGTCTATCCCCAGCATTTCTGATGCAGCCAGGACCTCTTTTTTAAAGGGGATTTTATCTTCATGGATAAGCATTCCCACACCTGACTTGGATGCCAGTTCATTCAGGGCGTTGGCCACTCCTCCCCGTGTGGGGTCCTTCATAGCGGTCACACCACCTATATCCAGGGCAGTCTTAACCATTCCCCAGACCGGAGCTACGTCGGACTGTAGATCGGTTTCAAAACCAAATCCTTCTCGGAAGGACATGAGGGAGATTCCATGATCGCCTACACTGCCAGTTAAAATTATTTTATCACCAACATTAAGTCCTGAATCCCTTTTAACCTCTCCCTTTTTCACCAGCCCTATCCCGGTGGTAGTTATAATTATTTTATCCAGTTTATTTTTCTCCATTACTTTGGTGTCACCGGTTACTATGGCTACTCCTGCTTCTGTAGAGACTTTGTCCATGGATTTCACGATCTTTTCCAGATCTTCAGTGGAGAAACCTTCACTGATAACCATGGCGCTGGCAATAGCCAGTGGTTTTGCACCCATAACTGAAACATCGTTAACTGTTCCTGCTATGGATATTTTACCTATATCCCCTCCAGGAAAGAATATAGGGTCGATGGTATGACTATCTGTACTTACAACTATATCATAATCATCAAGAGGAATAGTGGCTCCATCATCCAGTTCATCCAGTCCAATTCCACCATTAACATTCTTATTCTGGATATTTTTCAGTATAATTCCTGATATAAGGCCCTGCATTATTTCTCCGCCAGCCCCATGGGACATCCCTATTTTCATTCGATTTCACCTTTTAAAATTATTAAAATAAATTTATTTGATAAGAAATTTCCAACTCATTAAATATTAAATAAAATTGAAAATCTACTTTTGATTTAAAATAATCTAAATCTACACCTATTTAAGTATAGTTATATATATTCAGTACAATATCACTAAAGATTTATCTATCTTGAAAACTAATAAACTGATAATCTAACTAAGTTGGTTGCATTGACCAAATTAATAGGTTAGTTGGATGGATTAAATTATTAAATATATGAATTCATTAAACTTAATAACAGTGTAATGCTTTCATTTTGATAAAATATTATTATTTGAGGTGAAATAATGGCAATATGGCAAGGAAAATCATTAAGAAAAAATACTGGCGGACGTGGCAAATCTAACCGAAATAAGAGAAAAATGGAATTCGGGAGAGATCCGGCTGAGACCAAGATCGGAGAACGTAAGTTCAAGAAGATCCGGGCCAAAGGTGGGAATGAAAAGATCCGTCTTACCAATGACAATCAGATAAATGTGGTGGATCCTAAAGACAATAAAGTTCAAGTAGCTGAAATTTTAAATGTAATTGAAAACTCCGCCAACATCCAGTTTGTAAGAAGAAACATTATAAATAAAGGTGCTATGGTAGAGACCAGCGTGGGTAAAGTGAAAGTAACATCCAGACCAGGTCAGCACGGCATCATAAATGGTGTGCTGGTTGAATGAACAACAATATCTAGATATTGAAGATAAAGCCCATAAATTTACCAGGGAAGTTAATAAAAACCTTCCAGAAGGAATGGAACTGGAATTTGAGGGCTTTTTTCAGAGAGGTTTTTTTGTAACCAAAAAAAGATATGCCCTCATACAGGATGGCAACATCGTGGTAAAGGGCCTGGAGCTGGTAAGACGTGACTGGGCTCCAGTTGCAAAGAAAACCCAGAAAAAAGTTTTAATGGCTTTGCTGGAGGAAGGTTCAACCCAGAAAGCTGTTAAAATAATTAGAGATATTATAGAGGATATTAAGCAGGGAAAAATATCCCTGGAAGACCTGGTAATCCATACACAACTTACAAAGAACCCTGAGGAATACGTGCAAAACGCTCCTCATGTAATGGCCGCTAAACGCGCAATTTTAAAGGGTAGAAAAGTAGGCCCCGGCACCATCATCCGTTACGTGGTGGTAAGGGGAAGAGAACCCATCAGTAAAAGAGCAGTGCCTTTAGAAGACGCCGATGTATCACAGTACGACCCAAACTATTACATTGATAATCAGGTTTTACCAGCAGTATCCCGTATAATAGAATCTGTAGGTTATCCTAAAGATGATATCCTACATAAGGAGAAACAGAGCAGTTTAGATGCCTTTTTCTGAAGGTTTAAATTATTCATAATGTAAATTTGATTAATTCTCTAAATAAAGGTCATGCGGAGTAAAATAATGAAAGCAGTTTTCTTTGATATTGATGACACCCTTTACGATACGTCTGGTTTTGCAGCTTTAGCTAGAAGGGCTGCCATCAACGTCATGATCGATGCTGGCCTACCATTAGAATCAGATGAAGCCTACAAGTTACTTCGAGAAATAATTAAGGAAAAAGGCTCCAACTATGATAAACATTTCAATGTCCTGACCAAAAGAGTCTTTGGTGAGGAAAAACCTCGATTAATTGCACTGGGAATGATCACCTATCACAACGTTAAATTCGCTCTTTTAAGACTGTTCCCCGAAACCATGTCCACCCTGATATACCTGAAAAGTCAGGGCTACCATCTGGGAGTTATATCCAACGGAATAACCATAAAACAGTGGGAAAAATTGATCAGACTGGGTCTGCATCATTTCTTTGATGAAATCATCACTTCTGAAGAGGCAGGTGCTGAAAAACCAGATGAAATAATTTTCAAACAGGCCCTGGACCGGATGGGTTGTAAGGCAGGAAATTCCATAATGATCGGCAACAAATTCAGTGAAGACATCAAAGGCGCCTTAAATGTTGGTATGGAAGCTATACTGGTAAATTCTGAATTAACAGAAGAAGAAAGGATTTATCTGGAAGAAAAGAAGATTAAACTGGAAGTACTTCCCAACCTGCAGAATATAAAGAAAATCCTTTAAAAAATTATCTTCTAATTAGTTTTGGTCTTAAAATCATTATCTTATTAATTTTTAAGTGAATAAATATAATCTCATAAATAGCATAATATTTCTAACAGCTTTGTATACATAACCCAGGTGAAAATATGGATTACTATCATGGTCACAAGATGGAAAAATTATTTGAAAGGCTTAGACAACCAAGAAACTTGGAAGACCTGAAATTATCAGAAACCTTCATTAAAGATATTTTTTTAAAGATTATTTCCAGTTATGGTACCGTAAGAACCAGCACCATTAATGAATTAACAGGTATACACTGGGACATCATGGAAGTGTTCCTAAGTGAACTGGAAAAAACCGGTTTTTGCGCTGCTACCAGTGGAGGATTCCTATTTTCTAGTGTTCAATTCACCATAACCAAGAAGGGTCGAGAAAAAGTCCAGGGAATTGTGGAAGAAAATCCATATATAGGAATAGCTCCAGTGGCCTATGAAGATTACTATGAAATAATGGAATCACAGATGAAAGACCGCTACCCCATCAAAATACCAGAAGAAGTAGTGAACTACGCCTTTGAGGATGTGGTTGGAGTAAAATACGCTAAACAATGTATGATGGAATCCTGTACCATCGGTAAAGGAATATTTGTATACGGACCCCCGGGAACTGGTAAAACGTTCATCATAAGTAAGATGCCTGAGTTACTGCCACCACTGGTTATTCCCAAATATATAGAATTCAGTGGTAGAGTCATCCAGTTATACGACCAGGATTTCCATAAGAAATGTGAAGAACAACCACAGGACCCAAGATGGGTTAAGATTCATGCCCCATTTGTAGTAACAGGGGCGGAACTCAATTTAAGCAAGCTGGAGACTAACTATGATGGGAATAAAGGGGTGTATGAAACATCTCCCATAATAAAAGCTAATGGTGGAATTCTTTTAATAGATGATCTAGGAAGACAGAGAGATGACCATGAAATGATCCTGAATCGTCTGATAGTTCCCATGGAAAACAAAAAGGACTCAATCTATGTCCGAGGAATACCCGTGATTGTACACAGCCATTTCATACCCGCCTTCTCCACCAACCTGGATATCAGTATAATGGATGAGGCACACCTTAGAAGAGCTCCATTGCACATATTCCTGAAGAACCCCGATCTGGATGATGTGGTTGAAGTATTTAAGAGAAACATGGAACTATTAAATGAAACATACGAAGATGATGTGCTACAACGGTTCAGAACGGTTTACGAGGAAGTAAAAAATAATGGAGAAGGTCTGGATCCCAGTTTTGCCCATGCCCGTGACGTGGCTCAGATTTCCCAGGCAGTACGCATAATACAGGATAAAGAGATAATAGATACCCCTATACTGGAAGAAGCGCTGAACAAACACGTGCTGATAGTATTGCAAAGATTGAATATAGATATAGCCCAGATATCAAATAAAACACGGACTTTCCGGGTTAAAACAGATTCTGTAGATAAGGCTTATCATGCTCTATGCCATTATTCTCCTATAAAGATATCAGAGGAGTTAGATTCTGTTATAATAGATTTAGAGGATAATAAAACACCGGTGGAGCTGGCTGAATATCTTAAAAAATGTGATGTTCCGGTGGGTAAAATAGAAGTAATAGCTGAATCAGATAAAGAACTGCGCAGAACTATACTGGAACATTATAAATAGGATATTAATGTTTGTATATTCATCCCAAATTTTCGATTTATAATAGAATTGAATTAAAATATTTCATTCCAATTAAAATTTATTTAAAATAATTATAAGGTGATAAAAAAAATGGATTACAGTCCACTGGTTCAAAGTTCATTGATATTTTCACATATCATTCCCCCAATACTGGCCTTTATAGGAATTATAATTATAATCTCCGGAATTCTGGGAGATAACAACCGCAACACCATTTTAGGTATATTAATATTTTTAATAGGCGGATTATCACCATTCCTTATTCTGCCCCTTATTCTTGGATAAAAAAAAGATTTAAAGCTTAATTTAAATTTTAGTATATATAATCATAAGATTCTTTTTTTATTTATTCTTCTTATAAGCCCCTAATTGCCCCATCTTTTCAGACGAAATACGGGCAGCAAAGGAAGCGCAGTGCATTGGATTACTGGTCTCCAGTTTTTTAAGAGCGTATGCCGCCATGAAGGTGTCTCCCAGTCCTGTGGGGTTTACAATCTTTTCAGGTCTATTTGATGGAATTTCATAGATTTCATGAGTTCTCTGGGAGTACACAACTGCTCCCTGATCGCCCCGGGTTATAATAACTTCCTCAGGACCCAGAGTTGATAATTTAAAGGCGATCCCCGACAGATCATAATCAGGGTTATCTAGTAGTACCTTAGCTTCTAATGTGTCCAGGAAAATGATGTCCATATATTTCAGGTAATTTTTATATTCTCTCCAGGGTTTCAATATGATCTTTGAATCCATTATGTGCCTTAAATATCCCTGAACACCCATATAAAGTGGTTTATCCTGTCTGGTCAGATATTTGATAGTTTCCAGGGGAATATCATAGGGGGTTAATGGTGATAGTAAAATAGCCTGAAATTCATTTATATTTATATCCTTGAAATCTGCTGGTTTCAAGGAATTGGTGCCTGCTTTGGCTTTTTGTATACGGTGATTGGGATCGTCATCAGGGTATATATTTTCAAATTCCATTGTAAACATGGTGTGAACCGGGATAACTTCTGTTTGTCTGGGAAAATTATCCAGTAGAATATTATCCTGTGGGTTTAAAGTGGTTAACACGGTGTTATCTATTCCAAACTCTGAAAAAACAGCTGATTGATAATAAACAGCCCCTCCCACCGTGTTGTATATTTTATTTCCTTTGACGATACGATCTTTAGTTACCGGGCCTACTATTAAGACTTTGACCATGATAGATAATCTGTGGGTTTATTAAATAAATTTTAAGGAATCAATCTAAAATTTTTCTACTGTAGAACAATTCTTAAATTCAAGACATCTAAATTTAGAATTTAAAGCTCTATTCTACCTGAATGCAGGGCAGTTCCCACTAAGAATTTTGATATTCCCTGTTTACCCAGAGTATTAATGGAGGATGGAGTGATACCACCACCTACAATTAAAGAATCTTCCAGACCACTGAAATTATCTAAAATCTCCTGGTTATACCCCTCTAATGTACCCACTCCGGTTATATCCAGTAGAATAATCTCCCTCGGGTGTAGATATTCTATTCTGGATACAATTTGGTTGAAGGATACAGACATGCTTTTACTTAAAATCTCACTATCTTTAACATCCACACTCAGTATAATTCTCTCTTTAGGAAAACTATTAAAAATCTGTTCCAGTTCGATCCAGCTATTAAGGGTTTCTGTGGCCACTATGATCTGCTGTGCATAATCCAGGGCGAATCGAAAACTTTTAAAGTCTTTAACCCCCCAATCCAGCATCACTGGTATTATGTGGTTGATATTCTTTATATGTTCCAAATTAGAGCCGTATCCTTCAATAGCATCCAGGTCAGCCACGTAAATTCTTTCAAATCCCTGTCTTTTCAGGGAGATGGAAATTTCAACTGGATCTGGAGTTTTAGAAAAAATAGTATCCAGAGGTTTATAGGTGTTTCTTAGACCTGATTTTCCAGAAACCGCCATTCCAGACATTAAATCTAGAACAGGAATTATTTCATTCATAAAAAACCTTAATAACATTCTAAATAATAAAAATAATTTCTAGCGGAAATTTTCATCTATGAAAATATCCAGCTTTTTTAATGCATCTTGCACTGCACCATCAGCCAGTATTTCTTCATCAGCTGATGATAACTCATCTAAATCTATATCAACTAATATATCCACATGTAACTCTTCATCATATGATATATTAGCCTGAATATCCATATCCAGGATTTCCTTTGGGGAAACCCTGGAAAGTATATATTTTTCAGCAGCTTCAACTGCTATATCTGAAGTCTGGTCCAGTTCATCATCATTCAGCTTTTTCAAGTACCTAACCCCGGCTGTCCTGGACCCTGCATGGCTTCCTGAAGTGAGGCCTGCATTTCCTGCAGTCTTTTCATTATCCTCTCTTCCTGGCGGCCTACAGTTTTCTCCCGTAGTTTCAGTGTTTCCAGTTTATCCTCGAGTTCTGTAACCATTTCATCCTTTTTAACCTTGATTAAAAGGTTACCAGCGGTTTTATAAACATCAGAATCATCTTCCACTTTTTTAAGCTCTTCCAGAGCCTTCTCAGTTTCTCTGATCTGCATTTCCACACTCTGTTTCTGCATGGTTATGGCTTGTGCTTGCTGCTGCATCTGCTGAAACTGGGCAATTTGATGCTGTACATTTTTAGGAACTTCCATCTTATTTCACCTCTAAAAAGATTAAAAATTTTTTTTATTTCATTAAATCTAATTTTATATTAATTTTATTTATTAATACCAATAACATCTAGAGAAAGCATTATCCATCTTACATAGGAGTTGATTGCTGCTCTAAGTGAAGTTACATCCTCTGCCTGGATATCCATGTTCAATTTACTGCCGTCTATTTTAAGTTTGACAGATGCCCGTTGGGAGGGGGATGATTTTATTTCAGGCTCCAGTGCCTTAAGAACAATCTCCGCCTGTTTAATGTCATCGAATTCTATCTGAAACTGCATGTCCACCTTATGAAGCATCAAATCCACCAGCTCGACATTTATGGATATGGATTCGCGGCCCAGTTATCTGGCCTTTATGGTCATGGACCTCCACAACTGCTTTTCCGCTTTTCCCTGGTCTTACATGTATCAGGTTAAAATCTGTGTAACTTTTAAATTCTTCCCTGGTTGTTTTTTTCAGTTTATCCTGGTTTATCTTGGTGATCAATCCATTTTCTTCAGGAACATCCAGTACTGCCTTAATTATTTTCTTAAATTCAGATTCACCCAAATCCCATCTGAGATTTAGATCCTTCTTTTGGATTCTTCCAGAACCTAATGGATTGGAAACAGTTATATCAACACTTAAAACAGGA